>JAAEZO010000121.1 GCA_018222825.1 Gammaproteobacteria bacterium | reverse complement strand
CCCGCCGGCTACTGCAACAGCTGCTGGCGAAGCTCACCCCCGATGCCGACGACGAGACGGCGCCGGTGAAAGAGCTGCCGGTGTGGTATCACACCAGCGTGGGGCCGGACATGGCCCGGCTGGAACAACACACAGGGCTGAACACCGACCGGCTCATCGAACTACACAGCGGCCACTGTTACCGAGTATTTGCCCTCGGGTTTGCCCCCGGCTTCGCCTTTATGGGTATCTTGCCGGCACAACTGGAACTGCCTCGCCTCGACAGCCCTCGTCCACGTGTACCTGCCGGCAGTGTGGCCATTGCCGGCAGGCAGACCGCAGCCTATCCCAAAGACTCCCCCGGCGGCTGGAACCTGCTCGGCCGCACTCCGGCCCGGTTGTTCGATCTGCACCTCCCGGACTTCAGTCTGCTGCAGATCGGCGATCGGGTACGTTTTGTGCCGGTAAGCAAAGCCGAATTCGAACGACTGGGCGGCGACACCACTCCCATGAGGGAGTCTTGAATGAAAAGCGGATATCTGACCATTCAAAAACCCGGCCCGCTCAGCACCCTGCAGGATGCTGGTCGTTTCGGGGTGCGTCGACTGGGCGTCACCCAGGGCGGCCCGGTCGATCTGCATGCCTGGGCCTGGGCCAACTGGCTGCTGGGCAACCCCTGGGGCAGCCCGGCACTGGAGATCACCCTGGGCGGACTCACGCTGATCGCCGAGCAGCCTTGCACCCTGGCGCTGTGTGGCGCCGATATGCAGGCTCAACGCAACGAGCAGCCGCTGCCCAACTGGCAGGCGTTTGAGCTGAACGCCGGTGACACCCTGACCCTGAGCATGGCGCGCCTTGGGGTGCGCGCCTATCTGGCCGTCGGCGGCGGCTTTATTGCCGAAAAGGTGTTGGGCAGCACCGCCTGTGTGGTGCGCGACGGCCTGGGCGGTCACCAGGGCGACGGCAGCCCACTGGCGGCGGGCGATCGCCTGTCGTTTGCGCCAACTGCACAGCCCACCTCAAACCGGCACCTGCCCGCCGGTACCATTCCCGATTACGGTGCCGAACCACGGCTGGCATTGATTCCCGGCGCCCAGTTTCGTTATTTTGATGATCACAGCCTGATCGACGCCTTTCAGCAACCCTGGCGGGTGGATCCTCGATCGGATCGTATGGGGATCCAACTGCAAGGATCCGTATTGCACTGCAACATGGATTCGATGATTTCAGAAGGCCTAGCGCTGGGGGCGGTACAGGTGCCGCCCGATGGTCACCCCATAGTGCTGCTGAACGACCGTCAAACTATTGGCGGTTATCCGCATCTCGGCACCCTTACCCCGCTGGCCTGTGCCCGGCTGGCCCAGTGCCGGCCGGGGCAGCCGCTATGGCTGACCACCACCACCGCCAGCGAAGCCCAGCAAGAATACCGAACATTCAGGGCCGGGTTTTGAGGCCATAAACCATGGGCCCCTACCTGTGCAGGGGCGACAACCTTTGCGATATTCGTCTGTTCCGTCATTCCTGTGAAAGCGGAAATCAATGATCTCGACGATCCGACATCATGATCACCGCTTCACCCATAAAAAAAAGCCCGCTCAAAAGCGGGCTTTTTATCAATTCGAGGCTGGTGCTCAGTCGACCTTGTCGAAAGCCTTGTTCTCGGCAAAGTCGAGCGACATGAAACTTTCCAGCGAGTCATCCTTGATGTCCAGCCAGCGGGCCGGCAACTTGGACGCCATGGTGCCGGTTACGGTAGAACGATAGGCGTTCTCCCGAAAGCCCATGATGTTCTCCTGCTTGTGCAGCAGCCACTCTTTCAGCAGATCCGCCTGTTTTTCTACCGCAAACTCGGGGTAGTCGGTCGCATTGTTCAGGTCACGAATATAGCCGGCCTGAAAATCAATGGCCGCATTACAACCGGTCTGTGCGGCATAATGGCTCAACCAGTGCTGCATGTCCTGCCGGCGCTCATCGGCCTCGGGCAGTGCTATCTTGCCCAGCATCACGTCCCGCGCATACCACGCCTGGGCGTCGAACATGTTGAAGGTGAAGTACTGATCCTGCATGCCCAGATAAATCAGCTTGGGATTGCTCTGGAAAAACACACCTTTATACAGGTTGTCCGGATACAGGCAGTTGTGGGTCTGCAACCGCAGTTCATCGGGCAGGAACGGGAAGTGGAACAGATAACCGGTACACATGATGATGGCATCAAACGCTTTGCTTGAACCGTCGGTGAAGTAACCGACATTGCCTTCAAAATGCGCCAGCAGCGGTTTTTCTTCCATGCCTTGCGGCCAGTCGAAACCGATGGGGTTGCTGCGATAGCTGATGGTGACCGACTTGGCGCCGTACTTGTAGCACTGGGAGCCAATGTCTTCTGCCGAGTAGCTGGCACCCACCAGCAGCACGTTCTTGTCCTTGAATTCCAGGGCGTCACGGAAGTCGTGGGCATGAAGTACCCGGCCGGGGAACTGCTCTACCCCTTCGAAGTAAGGCATGTTGGGAGTAGAGAAGTGACCGGTGGCAACCACCACATAGTCGAACTCGCTGCTTTCCTGCTGGCCGGTCTGGTGGTTCATCACGGTAACGGTGAACTTGCCGGTGCTGTCGTCATGGCTTACCCAGCGAACCGGGCATTCGAAACGGATGTATTTAGAAATGGCCTGCTTGTCGATACGACCCATGATGTAGTCTTTAAGCACGGCACGCGGCGGATAGGACGGAATAGCACGACCGAAGTGTTCGTCAAAGGAGTAATCGGCAAACTCCAGACATTCCTTCGGGCCATTGGACCACAAATACCGATACATGCTGCCATGAACTGGCTCGCCATTTTTATCTAAACCCGTGCGCCAGGTGTAATTCCACATGCCGCCGATATCACTTTGTTTTTCGTAACAGACGATTTCCGGCAGGTCTTGAACCCCTGCCCGGCGAGCCGCCTCAAAAGCCCTTAACTGCGCCAAACCGCTAGGACCTGCGCCTAATATTGCTATTCTTTGCTTGCTCAAAACTGCCTCCTTGTACTGCAAAAACCTTGCCATACTAAAGGAATTAGTCGTTTGTTTACAGGGCAATACGAAAAGAGGCACCGAATATAGGAACAGACTCGAAATAATTGAACACTAAACAATTATGTTAAAGACCTGCATGAATACTTCCTTCCGTACAAGCGATCAGCTCATCAACCGCAGCAGATTCTGCGCCGCCGTGCATGCACATGGTGCCTGGCAGATGGCAGACACCAATGCCACTCCATGCACACCGGTTGCCGCTATCTGCTGCAAGTTGGCGGCGTTAATACCGCCAATGGCTACCAACGGCAGCGAACTTTGTGCCACGGCGCTGGCCAGCCCGTCGAGGCCCCATTCCTTTTTGAGATCGGTCTTGGTGGGAGTGGCAAAAATGGCGCTCAGACCCAGATAATCCACCGGCAACGATTGTGCTTCCGACAGCTGCCGCTCGGTTTCGACCGACAAACCCAGCAGCTTGTGCGGGCCGATCAGCCGGCGAGCCAGCGTTGCCGGCATATCCGACTGCCCCAGGTGCACGCCGTCCGCATCCACCGCCAGCGCCACATCGACCCGGTCGTTGATGATCAACGGCACCCCGGTGCCCTGCAGCACTGTCTTGATGGCTTGCGCCCGTTCGATAAAGGCGCGCACATCGCCGTGCTTTTCGCGCACCTGCACCATGGTGACACCGCCCTCGACCGCCCTGGCCACCACGGTTTGAAGGGTCTCGATAGGTTGCTGGTCATCGGTAACCAGATATAAGCGATAGGGGTTCATGCCTGCTCCATTTTAAGCCGCAATAACAGGGTTTCTTCGTTCAAACGATACAACACATCCAGCAAATTCAGCTGCAGGCTGCCAGGCCCGGCCGACTGCTCGGCCGCGATTTCTCCGGCAACGCCCAGCACGGCGGCCGCCGCCAGACCCGTCGCTTCACCCACGGCGGCAAAGGCACCGGTCAGTGCCGACAGGGTACAGCCCATGCCGGTGACGAAGGGCATCATGGCGTGTCCGTTATATAGCCGGATCTCGCTATTCTCGGTGATGATAAAGTCGGTTTCGCCGGAGATCACCACGCTACAGCCGTAATGACGCACCAGATAACGGGCCGCATCCAGCGCCGTTTCGCTGGCATCGAGCGAATCCACGCCTTTGTTGTTGGCTGCGGCATTGGCGCCGGCTTCCGCTCCGGCCAGGGCGATGATCTCGGAGGCGTTGCCGCGAATGATCAGGCTATTCGCCGCCTCGGCAATACGCCGGGAGGTTTCGGTACGCAGGCTGCTGGCCCCGCAGCCTACCGGATCCAGCACCACCGGCTTGTGATGACGATTGGCCTGCTCCACCGCGAACTGCATGCGCTCAATCCAGACGCTGTCCAGGGTGCCGATGTTGATCACCAGGGCACCGGAAAACGCCATCATCTCCGCCAGTTCGTCACGAGAATGGGCCATGATCGGCGATGCGCCCAGCGCCAGCAGGCCATTGGCGGTGTTGTTCATCACCACATAGTTGGTGATGTTCAACACCAGCGGCTTTTGCTCACGCACCGCGTTCAGGGCAGTGATAATGGTTTGTGTGTTCATGCTGTTCCTTGCAGGTATCGATCCGGATATTCGATTTTATGTGAGAGCGCCCCGAATATTAACCTTTCAGCAGCCTCCCCGTTATATGCTCAACCCGATACACATCAGCGTGCTTTAGAATATTCATCAGCATGATAACGTATACTTTTCAGGTTTCACCCCGAGAGAGTCGAAGGCGCATGACAAGATATTCATTCGGACTGTTTCTGCTCATTACCGGCATGATCTCCGGCTGTGCCAACCTCCCTAAGGTGCCGCCCACTCCCAGTTACGCCCTTACCGATACGCAAAATACCAGCCTGGGGCGAGGCATAGCGCAAGAGGCACAACAACACAGCGCCCCTTCGGGCTTTTACCTGTTGGGTAACGGGCTGGACGCCTTTGCTACCCGTCTCCTGATGATGGAAACGGCAGAGGTGTCTCTGGACGTTCAGTACTATCTGTTTCATGACGATACCACCGCCAAAATCTTTACCCGCTATCTGTTGCGCGCCGCCGACCGAGGGGTACGCGTGCGCATGCTGCTGGATGATTTTGGCCACGAAGGGCAAGAAGCCTTGTTCAGCGCCCTCGTACAGCATCCCAATATTTCCATACGGCTGTTTAACCCCTTTGCCAACAGAGCCATGCCCTATCTCGATTTTCTGACTGATTTTTCGCGGGTCAATCGTCGCATGCACAACAAATCGTTTATCGTCGATAACCAAGCTGCCATCATCGGCGGCCGAAACATTGGCGATACCTATTTTGCCGCCGATACCTATACCAATTTTTCCGATCTGGATGTGCTGGGTGTGGGCAAGTTTGCTCCCGAGGTGTCAGACGCCTTCGACCTGTACTGGAATCACAAGCTGTCGGTTCCGGTGCGCTACCTCGGTCCCGAAAGGGATGCAACGGCACTGCCGGAGGCCCGTAAACAACTGGCAACTGCAAACAAAACCGAACGTAGTCAGGCCTATCTGACCCGCCTGAAATCGCTGGATTTACTGGACGATTTGATGAACGGCCAGTTGCCGCTCTACTGGGCCGAGTCGGTGCTGATCTATGACCAGCCCGACAAGATTCTCAATGCCACCGACGATAACAGCGGGCACATGGCACCCGCATTGAAAGCGCTGCTGAACGACGTGCATGACAGGGCCATGATCATCTCGCCCTACTTCATTCCCGGTGATACGGGAGTCACCAGCTTTGCCAACTGGGTTAGCTCGGGGGCAGACGTCACCATTCTGACCAATTCCCTGTCGGCCAATGATGTCCCCGCCGTTCATGCCGGCTACGCGGCTTACCGCAAGCCGCTGATCAAGGCCGGCGTAAAGTTGTGGGAACTGCAACCAACCGCCAAGCCATTCGGGAAAGATAAAAAAACCAATACTCTAAAGGGCTTGTCCAAGGCCAGCCTGCACGCTAAAACCATGATTTTCGATCGAGACACCGTCTTCGTGGGCTCGATGAATCTGGATCCGCGTTCGGTCAATCTGAATACGGAGATCGGTGCACTTATTTACAGCGAAGAAATGGCAGACTTTACCAGCAGGGTGTTTCTGCAGGAGCTGCCGTATCACGCCTGGCGACTGGATATCGACACCTCTTCCCACTGGTGGGGCGAGTCGGAAGATCTGGTCTGGCTCGATGAATCCACCTCACCAGCGACCATCGTCAGCAAAGATTCGGAGCCCGAAGCCAGCCGGTGGCGGCGCTTTCAGGCCTGGCTGTTCGGTTATTTGCCGGTAGAGTCCCTGCTATGACCCCGCGCCGGGGCCAAACGCAGACCTGAAAGAGCAAGCCCGCCTTCTACCACCAACGCACCGGATAGCGCCGGCCGGTGCTGCGATGAAAAACCACACCGCCGGCAATGATCAAAGCCGCCCCCAGCATCACCGGCGACCACAGAAAATCCCAGCCCTGCCCGCCCAGCATCACGATCAGCGGGTTGGCACCGGCCGGAGGATGCGTGGTCTCGGTCAGCAACATCAGAGTCACCGCCAAACCCACCGCCAGCCCCAGAGACCAGGGCTGTACGCCGCACAAGGTCAGAATGACTAACCCCACCAGCGTCGTCAGCAGGTGGCCACAGAAAATATTTCTGGGCTGAGCCAAGGGACTCTCCGGCAGGCCAAACAGAATCACCATGGTTGCGCCAAACGGCGCCATCAGCCACAGACCGTTCGCACCCAAGCCGTCCAGCGCCGCCAGGGTACCGATACACAACATGGCACCCACTCCCGCCAGCAAGGCCGGATTAAACACCAGCCGCCGCAGCACTTCGCTCTTATCGTTCATCATTCGGTGTCCTCGTTAAAGAGGTAGACCAATCTGTCTACACCACCAAGATAGACAGGTCGGTCTACCTCTGTCAATATTCATGCTTAAAAAGGAGACACGTATGGATAAGCGCCAGCAGCTCATTACCACCGCCTTCGATCTGTTTTACCGGCAGGGTATTCACGCGGTGGGCATCAACCAGATACTGCAGATGTCGGGCATCGCCAAGAAAACCCTGTATCACCATTTTTCCGGCAAGGAGGCGCTGGTGGCCGCCGTTATCGCCTATAGAGACAGCACTTATCTGGCATGGCTAAACGCTCGCCTGGCCCGGGGAGAGCCAACGGTAACGGGACTGATCGATGCGCTGTTTGCGGCATTGGATGACTGGATAAACGACAGAGAGGCGCAGCTAACCCGCTTTCACGGCTGCTTTTTTATCAATAGCTGTGGGGAATACGGAGAGCCCGAACACGAGATACACCGCCAATGCGCCCGGCACAAGGCGGCGGTGACGCAGCTGCTTGCCGATTATCTAGCTCGGGCAGGACTGTCCATGCCGGTGGCCGAACAACTGGCAGCAAGTCTGTGTCTGTTAAAGGAAGGCGCCACGGTACAGGCGCATGTGCAGGGTGACAAACAGGCCGCCATCAACGCGCGCACTCTGGCCCTGCGTCTGGCGGCTCATTAACGATATTCAGCCAAAGCGGCGTGATTTGCGGTTAACTTCGTCAATCTGGCTGTTAAGGGTCCAGTAGTCGTACAGGTAACCGATCAGGAACAGGCCGCCGGTGAAGAACCAGATGATGGCGGTGATCCACTTGCCCATGTACAGGCGGTGAATACCGAAAATGCCGAGAAAGGTCATCAGGATCCAGGTCAGGTTATAGTCGGTCGGGCCACTGGCATAGCGCTGATCCGCCTCCCGATCCATCGACGGGATCAGAAACAAGTCCACAATCCAGCCAATAAAGAACAGGCCGAGGGTAAAGAAGTAAATGGTACCGCTGATCGGACGACCGTAATAAAAGCGATGCGCGCCCATGAAGCCGAAAATCCACAGTATGTAACCAACCACCTTGCTGTGTGTATTATTCACTGTCGCCTAGCCCCCGGAGCCATTTGTTCATCAAACGACTATCTTAACCGCTGCCGCCGTTTACTGCCATGCCGGCGGCGGAAGGTGGCCGGATCAAAGCCCCGTCGCCAAGAGGGGAAGAATCATTTGACGAAGACCCGATGCTGGCAGGAGGACAACGGGATCTGCTTCACCGACGTTCTGTTTCAGGGATGAAACAGAGAGCCCCCACGGATGGGTTCATGGCGTGTCGGCGAAGCGGGCCCTTTGGCCGACGTTCTGCACTCAATCCAGGGTTCCACCATACCTTCCCGCATAAATCAGGCCCTGCAACAACCGGTCGCGAACACAAAAAAGGCCCGTATTCACGGGCCTTTTTTATTCTCGAACCTTGGGGGCAGTGCGTCAGTAAATTACCGACTGGCGGAATAACTGTTGTCCCAGTCTTTCCATACCGGTTGCAGGCCGGTGGCGGTGATGGCTTTGG
>JAAEZO010000120.1 GCA_018222825.1 Gammaproteobacteria bacterium | reverse complement strand
TGAAGCGAATGGTATAGCGATATTTGTTGCCGCTGACCACCGGGTAGGCGGCCAGATCGGTCGGCAGACGCAGACGGATCATTTCGGTCTGCTCGGCATTGTCCTGAAAGAAGCCATTGCTGGCCTGCTGGTCCTTGAACTGACCGACTTCCCGCCACAGGGTAAGCAGCAGCTCCAGCCCCTGTTGCAGCAACTGCAGTTGTGCCAGCCAGCCGTCGATGTCCTGCTGCTGGTTGGTGGCGGGTTGATGCAACCAGTAATGCAGCTGGGGCACGTCAAAGGCGCAAAGGCCACCGGGAATGGCGAAGCGGCTGCGCACGGCCGACAGCAGCTTGTCTTCGCGCAGCAGCTGGCCCAGACGGGCGGCCCGGGGCAACTGCTGGCTCAGCTCGGTCAGTTGCTGTTCCAGCTGGGACAGGGCGGCGGCATCGATGCCGGGAGCCAGAGCCCAGGCGGCCAGCTTGTTTTTCTGGATATCCAGATCCTTGGCCAGATCGGTGCGTACATCACAGCGTTCCAGCAGTTCCATGATATCCAGCAGCGCCTTGAACAGCGCTATGGTCTGGCCGCTGGCGGTCAGGCTGCGGCACTGGTGAATTTGCTGCAGCAGCTCGTTGAGGCGCAAATAGTTGCGACACTTTTCATTGAGTGGGTATTCGTAAACCAGTGATGACATAAGGCTCCGGCCCGCAGAGTGAAGGCTGTAATAACGGCAAGTTTACCCGTATCAGTCGGTAATAAACAAATCGAGCAAGCGGTTAAGAAAGCGTCGGCCCAGGGGCGTCACTTGCCAGTGTGTTCCATCGTCTTCCAGCAGGCCCAGGCGCATCGCCTCCGCCAGCGGGGCTTGCAGCTGGGCGGCAGACAGCCCGGTCAGGCTGGTCAGCTCATGCCGGGGGATGGGTTCGAACAGTCGCAACCGGTTCATGAAGTATTCCAGCGACAGTTCCTGCGTCGCGATGGGCCAGTACTGATCCAGATAGGGTCGGCCCGGCTCCAGGTAGCCCTTGGGATGCTTGACCTTGACGGTACGTACCAGCTTGCCTTCGAGCGGCAGGGTAATTTTGCCGTGGGCGCCACAACCGATGCCCAGATAGTCGCCAAAGCGCCAGTAGTTGAGATTGTGCTGCGCTTCATGGCCGGGTTTGGCGTAGGCAGACACCTCGTACTGGTGGTAGCCGTGAGCCAGCAGCAGCTCGTGACCCTGCTCGTAGATATCGGCCAGCACCTCGTCTTCCGGCAATGCCGGCGGACGTGAGGCGAAGGGGGTGTTGGGTTCTATGGTGAGCTGATACCAGGACAGATGCGGCGGTGCCAGCGCGATGGCCTGCTCCAGATCCGACAGGGCGTCACTCAGGCTCTGTTCGGGCAGGCCGTGCATCAGATCCACGTTGAAGGTGTTCAGGCCCACGCTCGCGGCTTCGCGGGCGGCAAAGCGGGCCTGCTCCGGATCGTGAATACGGCCCAGGCGGCGCAGTTGTTCGGACTGAAAACTCTGAATACCGATGGAAATACGGTTGACGCCGGCGGCCTTGAAACCGGCGAAACGACCGGCCTCTACCGTGCCCGGGTTGGCTTCCAGGGTGATTTCAATCTGGTCGCGAAAGGGTATGAGCTGTTGTACGCCGCTCAGCAGCTGGCCGATGGCATCGGGTGTCAGCAGGCTGGGGGTGCCGCCGCCGATAAAGATGCTGTGCAGTTTTCGGCCCTGAGCCAGGTGCAGATCCTGGCGCAGGTCATCCAGCAGCGCCGTGATATAGGCCTGCTCGGGAATCGTTTCTTTCATGGCGTGGGAGTTGAAGTCGCAGTAGGGACACTTCTGCACACACCAGGGAATATGAATGTAGAGGCTGAGCGGCGGTAACTGCAACATCAGACTTGCTCTTGCAGCAGGGTCAGCAGCTGGCGCAGGGCCTGGCCACGGTGACTGAGGCGGTTTTTCTCGGCGGCGCTCAGTTCGGCGGCGGTTTTACCGGCCTCGGGCACGAAGAAGACGGGGTCATAGCCGAAGCCCTGTTCGCCCTGCGGCTGTTCGGTAATGCTGCCCTGCCAGGAGCCGCTGCAAATCAGCGGGGTAGGGTCATTGGCGTGGCGCATATAGACCAGCACACACCAGAAGGTGGCCTGGCGTTGTTCGGCCGGTACGCCGTTCAGTTCGGACAGCAGCAGTTCCAGGTTCTGCCGGTCGCTGGCTCCTTCGCCGGCAAAGCGGGCGGAATAGACACCGGGGCGGCCGTCGAGTGCACTGACTGCCAGCCCCGAGTCGTCGGCGATGGCCGGCAGTCCGGTCACGGCCGCCGCATGACGCGCCTTGATGATGGCGTTTTCGACGAAGGTGGTGCCGGTTTCATCGGCGTCATTCACGGCCAGCTCGGTCTGGGGAATCACTGTCATGCCCAGCTCACCGAGCAGGCTTTGCAGTTCGGCAACTTTTTTGGCATTGCCGGAGGCCAGTACTATCTGCTTGCTCACCTTTAGCTCCTGTCAGGCGTCTGAGCGCGCATGATAACACCGTGGCAGCAAGATGTGAGGGGGCAGGCTTCCCCCTCTCGCCTCACACGACAAATGGCTCAGTCGGTATAGAAGGTATGACGGAAGGAAAACTCGCCGCCCTGGTTCGGGCCTTGAATCTCGATGGTGAATTGCACGTTATCCACATTGCGATAGGGGTACTCGGCAATGTAGTAGATTGAGTCTCCTTCCCGCACCGTCTGGAACTCCAGTTTGCGCACGGTGCCGATCAGGGTCTTGCCCTCGCCGGTGAGGTTCACCTGCTGGGACTTGCCGTCTTTATCGTGTACCGCGATATTCAGGATACCGTTGTAGCGGCTGCGTTCTATCTGGTAACTGCGCGCGACATCGGGGGTGAGGAAGGTGGAGGGCAGGGCGCTGTAATGCACGGTCCAGTCGCCTACCTTGATTTCCGTGGCCTGGCTGAGGGATGCAAACAGCAATACCAGCGCCGAGAGAATAAATTTGAACATAACCGTTCCTTGTTGTTGAGAGCGTTATGGTTAGTTTAGGCCGAGTTGGCGAGGAGTTCCGCCAATGCGGTGGGGATTTCCCGGGGGGATTCGATCACCAGCTTCTTGTGACGACTGCTTTCACCGCTGAGCAATATCACCTGCGACTTGGCGACCCGACACTGCTTGGCGAGCCACTTCAACAGATGGGCGTTGGCCTTGCCGTCCACCGGTGGGGCGGTAATGGCCAACTTGAGTTCATCACCGTGCAGGCCGAGAAACTGATCCCGGCTGGCCTTGGGTTGCAGATAAAGGCTGAGATAGAGCCGGTCCTGCTCCAGCCGGACCGGCTGATTTACAGTTGCCACCACAGCTGGCCAAACAGATCGCCCATCAGCCAGTTCAGGGCCTGCAGGGCGATAAAGGCCACCAGCATGGACAAGTCCAGGCCGCCCATGGGGGGAATAATACGGCGCAGCGGTGCCAGCAGCGGTTCGGTCAGCTGAAACATCACGTATTCAATCTGGCTGCGGCCCTGGCTGACCCAGCTGAGTAAGGCGCGGATGATCAGGATCCAGAACAGCATGACCCCGGCTTTTTTCAGCACGGTGATCAGGCCCACCAGCAGCACTGTGCTCCAGTCGGCGTAGAGTACGTTCATCGCCTTGAACAGCATCAGCTTGACGGTGGCTACCAGTACCGCCAGCACCACGGCGGCAAAATCGATACCGAAGAAACCGGGAATAAAACGGCGCAGCGGCTTCAGTACCGGATTGGTGGCCTTGACCACAAACTGGCTGAAGGGGTTGTAAAAGTCCGCCCTGGCCAGTTGCAGCCAGATACGCAGCAGCACCACCATCAGGTAAAGATCGAAAACGGTATTAATCAGGTAGTAAGCGGTGTTCATCATGTTTCCTTAGAGCTGCGTTTCCAGTTCCCGTGCCCGCGCCACGGCGGCGGCCATGGCATCGGCCACCAGTTGTTCCAGTCCCTGCTCCTGAAAGCAGCGAATGGCTTCGGCGGTGGTGCCGCCTTTTGATGTTACCCGGGCGCGAAGCTCACCCAGGCTTACATCGGGGTTGGCGACCACCATGTTGGCGGCACCCAGCGCGGTTTGCTGCACCAGCAAGCGGGCTTCTTCTTCACTGAAGCCGGACTGTTGCGCCTGGGCGGCCATGGCTTCCATGAACAGAAAGAAATAGGCGGGGGCACTGCCGGCGGCGGCGATAATCTGATTGATGCCGTCTTCTTCGGCCACCCACAGGGTCTTGCCTACCGCCTGCATCATCTGTTCGCAGTAATCCCGGTCCGCCTGTTCCACATGGTCTCTGGCATAGAGACCGGTCATGCCCAGCCCCAGCAGTGAAGGGGTGTTGGGCATGGTGCGCACTATGCGGCGCTGACCGGCCATCTGCTCCAGGCGAGTGACGCTGATGCCGGCGGCGATGGAGATCAGCAACTTGTCGTCGAGCCCGCCGGTTGACTGCAGCAGTGATTCCAGCATGGCAGCCATCATTTGCGGCTTGACCGCCAGCACTACGGCTTCGGCCCAGTTGGCGGCTTCGGCGTTATCCTGGCTGGTGTGAATACCGAAGTCGGTCGCCAGTGCATCCAGTTTGGGACGCGACGGGTTGGCGGCCATGATGGCGTCGGCCGGGTAGCCGGACTGGATAAGCCCGGAAATCAGGCTGCGTGACATGTTGCCCGCGCCAATAAAGGCGAGTTTTCTGTGTTCCATCAACGATCACTCAAGGGTTGCGAGAGCCAAATATAGCCGTGCCCACCCGTACCAGGGTGCTGCCGCAGGCTACTGCGAGTTCGAGATCATTACTCATCCCCATCGACAGTGTGTCTATTTGAGGATATTTTTCCGCCATTCTATCAAAGAGTTGCTTCAACTCTAGTAATTGCGTCCGCAGTCGGTCGGAATTGTCGGTTGCCTCCGGTATTGCCATCAAACCGCGCAGGCATAATCCGGGTAACTGGCTGACTTGTTGAGCAAGTTCTTCGACCTGATCGAGCGGCACACCGGACTTGTTGTCTTCTGCGCTGACATTGACCTGCAGGCAGATATTGAGCGGGCGCATGTTGCCCGGCCGCTGGGCGCTGAGACGCTGTGCTATTCTGAGCCGGTCCACGCTTTGCACCCAGTCGAAGGCCTCGGCCACCAGCCGGCTTTTATTGGACTGCAGCGGGCCTATCAGGTGCCAGCGAATATCGGGACAGTCGGCCTTGAGGGCGGCAATTTTATCGACGGCCTCCTGCACGTAGTTCTCACCGAACTGACGTTGCCCGGCGGCATAGGCGGCCAGCACATCGGCGGCGGGTTTGGTCTTGCTGACGGCCAGCAGCTGAATATCATCGGGATGGCGATCGCACGCCCTGGCAGCGGCGGCGATTCGGTCGTGAACGGTGTGCAGGTGCTGTACGATAGTATTCATATGAGTAATAAAAACCAGAAGCGACGGGGATAAGATATGGATATTACGGAATTATTGGCGTTTAGTGTAAAGCATAATGCATCGGATCTGCACCTGTCCGCCGGGGTTTCGCCGCAGATCCGGGTGGATGGCGAAGTACGCAAGATCAACTTGCCGGAGATGGATCATCGGGAAGTACAGCGACTGGTGTATGACATCATGAACGATCGTCAGCGCAAGGAGCTGGAAGAGAATCTCGAAGTCGATTTCTCGTTCGAGCTGCCGGGGCTGGCTCGTTTTCGAGTCAACGCCTATCAGCAGGCCCGGGGCGCGGCGGCGGTTTTTCGCGTGATCCCGAGCGAGGTCATGAGTCTGGAGCAACTGGGCGGGCCGGATATCTTTCGGCGTATTGCCGAATATCCCCGTGGTCTGGTGCTGGTGACCGGGCCGACCGGCTCGGGCAAGTCGACCACCCTGGCGGCCATGGTCGACCATATCAACGAGAACTATAACAAGCATATTCTCACCATCGAAGATCCCATCGAATTCGTGCACAGCAACAAGAAGTGCCTGGTCAACCAGCGCGAAGTGCACCGGGATACCCATTCGTTCAGCAATGCGCTGCGTTCGGCCCTGCGGGAAGATCCGGACATCATTCTGGTGGGCGAGCTGCGGGATCTGGAGACCATTCGGCTGGCGCTGACCGCGGCCGAGACCGGCCACCTGGTGTTTGGCACCCTGCATACCTCGTCGGCGGCCAAGACCATCGACCGTATCGTCGATGTCTTTCCGGGTTCCGAGAAGGACATGGTACGATCCATGCTCTCCGAGTCGCTGCGGGCGGTGATCTCCCAGACCCTGCTCAAAAAGGAAAGCGGCGGCCGTGTTGCCGCCCACGAGATCATGCTGGGCACCACGGCGATCCGCAACCTGATTCGGGAAGACAAGGTGGCGCAGATGTATTCGGTGATCCAGACCGGCATGGCCCACGGCATGCAAACCATGGATCAGTGCCTGAAGCTGCTGGTAAGCAGCGGCATGGTCGCCCCGGTTGAAGCCCGTGCCAAGGCGGCCGATCCGCAAAGTATTCAATAACCGGAGATAACGATGGAGTTAACGCCGTTACTGCAGGCCATGCTGGACCACAAGGCCTCGGATATGTATATCTCCGTCGGCGTACCGCCGACGGTTAAAAGCCAGGGGCGACTGGTGCGGGTGACCGAGACGGCGTTGACCTCGCAAGAGGCGCTGGCGCTGGTGGAGTCCTGCATGAACGATGACTGGCGCGAGCGCTTTCATCGCCACAAGGAAGCCAACTTCGCCATCAGCGACGACCAGCTGGGCCGCTTTCGGGTCAGTGCCTTCTGGCAGCAGGATCAGGCCGGCATGGTGATTCGGCGCATCGAAAGCCGAATCCCGACTTTCGAGGAGCTGTATCTGCCCGAAGTGCTGCGGGAAGTCGCCATGGCCAAGCGCGGTCTGGTGCTGTTCGTGGGCGGCACCGGCTCCGGCAAGTCCACCTCGCTGGCGGCGATGATTGGCCACCGTAACCGTTATTCGGACGGTCACATCCTCACCATCGAGGATCCGGTGGAGTTTATTCATCAGCACGACAAATCCATCGTCACCCAGCGGGAAGTGGGCACCGATACCGAATCGTTCGATGCGGCGCTGAAAAGCTCGCTGCGTCAGGCGCCAAACGTGATTCTGATCGGCGAAATTCGCTCGGAAGAAACCATGGGCTATGCGCTGACGTTTGCCGAAACCGGGCACCTGTGCATGGCCACCCTGCATGCCAACAACGCCAACCAGGCGCTGGATCGCATCATGCATCTGGTGCCGGAAAGCAAGCATCGCCAGTTGCAGTTTGATCTGTCGTTCAATCTCAAGGCGATAGTGGGGCAGCAGCTGATCCCGACCCAGGACGGTCGGCAGCGTCGCGGCGCCTTCGAGATCCTGCTCAACACGCCCCTGATCTCGGATCTGATCCGCAAGGGCGACATGCACCGGCTGAAAGAGGTGATGAGCAAGTCTCGCGAGCTGGGCATGCAGACCTTCGATCAGGCGCTGTTTGATCTCTACAGCCAGAACCATATAGGCTACACCGAAGCGCTGGCCTACGCCGACTCGCCCAACGATCTGCGGCTGATGATCAAGTTGCAGGGCGGCGGTGGCATGGACGCCGGCCTGCTCGACAACGTAACCATAGACACCGATTAACCCGTATACTGCACAGCCCCGTTCCGGCTCATGCCGGAACGGGGCTGTTTGTGACAGCTATTCAGAGGCCCTTCATGCTAATAGTGGTTTCCCCCGCCAAGACCCTCGACTTTGACACGCCGCCGGTGATCGCCGATTTTACCCGGCCCGAACTGCTGGAGCACTCGGCCGAGCTTATCGAGCGCGCCCGCCGGTTGACCCCGGCCGAGATCGGCAAGCTGATGAGCATCAGCGACAAGCTGTCCGGGCTCAATGCCGCCCGCTTTGCCGACTGGCAGCCGGACTTTACCCCGGCCAATGCCAAGCAGGCGTTGCTGGCGTTCAAGGGCGATGTATACACGGGCTTGAATGCGGAAAGCCTGACCCCGGATGACTTTGCCTTTGCCCAGGCGCATCTGCGCATGCTGTCGGGGTTGTATGGTTTATTGCGCCCGCTGGATCTGATGCAGCCTTACCGGCTGGAAATGGGCACCAAGCTGGACAACGAGCGGGGCAAGGATCTGTACCAGTTCTGGGGCGAGATCATCACCGACAAGCTCAACCAGGCGCTGGCGGAGCAGGGCGACAACGTGTTGATCAACCTGGCGTCCAATGAATACTTCAAGGCGGTGAAGCCGAGAAAGCTGGACGGACAAATCATCACGCCGGTGTTCAAGGACTGCAAGAACGGCCAGTACAAGATCATCAGCTTCTATGCCAAGAAGGCGAGGGGCATGATGGCGCGCTACATCATCGAGAATCGACTGACCGAGGTGAGTCAGCTGACCGCCTTTGATACCGCCGGTTACTACTTCGTAGAAGCGGAGTCGACGGCCACCGAACTGGTATTCAAGCGGGAAGAGCAATAAA
>JAAEZO010000119.1 GCA_018222825.1 Gammaproteobacteria bacterium | reverse complement strand
TGGCGTCGTCGGTCAGCACCGTATCGGCACCGGACAGAATGGCGCAGCTCAGGGCGCGGTGGCGCTGCACGTCGCGCCGGGCAGCCGGGCCTGTGATCCACTTGCTTTCACCGTTGGCCAGCGCTGTACGCCCGTCAAGACTCGCCGCCAGCTTGACGGTGACAAAGGGCAGGCCGGTACGCATGCGATGCATGAAACCGGTATTGACAGCTTCGGCCGCCTCGCTCATCAGCCCGGCCTCGGCGCTGATACCGGCCGCACGCAGCATGGCCAGGCCACGGCCCGCCACCTGCGGGTTGGGATCCACCGAAGCCGCGACGACGCGGGCCACACCGGCATCGATCAATCCCTGGGCGCAGGGCGGAGTGCGACCGTGATGGGAACAGGGTTCTAGGGTCACGTAGGCGGTGGCGCCCCGAGCCTGGCTGCCGGCCTGACGCAGGGCAAACACCTCGGCGTGCGGGCCCCCGGCCTGCTGATGATAACCTTCGCCCACCACAACACCGTTCTGCACGATGACGCAGCCTACCGACGGATTGGGGCTGGTGGTAAAACGGCCAAGCCTGGCCTGCTCAAGCGCCCTGGCCATCCAGCGCGCATCTTCGGAATTAAACACTTATTGCTCCAGTCGGGCTATTTCTTCGCCGAATTGGCGCAAATCTTCGAAACAACGATACACGGAGGCAAAACGGATATAGGCGACCTTGTCGAGCTGCTTGAGCTCTTCCATCACCAGGTTGCCGATATGTTCGGATTTGACTTCCCGCTCGCCGGTGGCGCGCAGCTGGGACATGATGCGGCTGACCGCCTGCTCGATGGCTTCGGTACTGACCGGGCGTTTTTCCAGTGCCCGCTGCATGCCGGCTTCCAGCTTGTCTTCGTTGAAGGGCTCACGAATGCCGGTGGTCTTGATCACCCGCGGCATCACCAGCTCGGCGCTTTCAAAGGTGGTGAAGCGCTCCTTGCAGGCGTTGCATTCCCGCCGGCGGCGCACCTGCAATCCTTCCCCGACCAGACGGGAATCGATGACCTTGGTTTCGGTTGCGTGACAGAAGGGACAGTGCATGGCGCCTCCGTGGGCTGAATTCGGCGGTTAGTGTAAATAAGCAGGCTACAGATTGCCAGAATGAAACACAGTTGTAAGCGTTAAGCTGCCTGCAAACAAGGCAGTATATGAGTAGGGTCGAATTCATTCGACCAACCGGCGTAACACTCAGGCTAATTCGGTCGAATACATTCGACCCTACGGAATGCTGTTCGCTTAAAGCTGCGTTTGTTTCCGGACACAAAAACGGGGTCCGAAGACCCCGTTTTTTATTCATCAAGACCGGTATGCGATTACGCGTAAACCGGGTGACGACGGCAGATGTCCAGCACCTGCTCTTTCACGCGGGCGATGGTCGCTTCGTCGTTGATGTCGTCCAGCACATCACAGATCCAGCCGGCCAGTTCGCGCACGTCGGCTTCGTTGAAACCACGACGGGTCACCGCCGGAGTACCGATACGAATACCGGAAGTCACGAACGGAGAGCGCGGGTCGTTGGGCACGGCGTTCTTGTTCACGGTGATGAAGGCGCGGCCCAGGGCGGCGTCGGCTTCTTTACCGGTGATGCCCTTGTCGATCAGGTCGAGCAGGAACAGGTGGTTGTAAGTACCGCCGGAAACCACCTTGTAGCCACGTTGCTGGAACGCATCGGCCATGGCCTGGGCGTTTTTCAGCACACGACCCTGATATTCCTTGAACTCGGGCTCCATCGCTTCTTTAAAGGCCACGGCCTTGGCAGCAATAACGTGCATCAGCGGGCCACCCTGACCACCGGGGAAGACCGCGGAGTTCAGTTTCTTTTCCAGCTCTTCGTTGTTGGCAGCAGACAGTACCAGACCGCCACGAGGACCGGCCAGGGTCTTGTGAGTAGTGGTGGTTACCACGTGGGCATGAGCGATGGGGCTCGGGTAGTGACCGGCGGCAATCAGACCGGCAACGTGGGCCATGTCCACCATAAACCAGGCACCGACCTTGTCGGCGATTTCACGCATGCGCGCCCAGTCGACGATGCCGGAGAAGGCAGAGAAACCACCGATGATCATCTTCGGCTTGTGCTCGACCGCCAGACGTTCCATTTCTTCGTAATCGATCACGCCGGCGTCGTTGATGCCGTAAGGCACTATGTTGTACATCTTGCCGGAGAAGTTGGCGGGAGAGCCGTGAGTCAGGTGACCACCGTGTGCCAGGTTCATGCCCATGACGGTATCGCCGGGCTTGACCAGCGCCATGAAGACGGCGGAGTTGGCCTGAGAGCCGGAGTGCGGCTGTACGTTGGCATAGGTGGCGCCGAACAGCTGTTTGGCACGCTCGATGGCCAGTTCTTCGGCGATGTCGACATATTCACAGCCGCCGTAGAAACGCTTGCCCGGATAGCCTTCGGCGTACTTGTTGGTCAGCTGGGAACCCTGAGCCTGCATGACGCGCGGGCTGGTGTAGTTCTCGGAAGCAATCAGCTCGATATGCTCTTCCTGACGCTGGGTTTCATCACAGATGGCCTGCCACAGCTGAGGATCATAATCGGCGATATTCATGTCACGCTTTAACATCCGTCTCTCCTGACTCACATGGGGGTGTTCACTGAAGTAGCGAGTTTACCCTTTAGCCCCGGTCTGGCCTAGCCCCGGGGCAAAGGTTAACAACATTTATTTATCTTTAAGTTGAAAATTTTACAAAAAGTTTAGCTTTTAGCAACATTTTAATCCCTATCGATTCACCGGCGGCCAGGGTAGATCTGGCTGTTAAACCCGATAGAATAGAGGTCTTTAGCCGGAACTTCGGCCCACAGGCCGACCGGTACTCACCCTTTTGTTGAGGAAAATATGCAAGATTTCATGGTGACCTCGCACCGTAGAGCAGAGCTTTATCACTGGTTTACCGCCCTGTTTGCGGCCCCGCTGACTGACGAGGAAATCCGCGAGTTCGGGGGCTATGACATGCATGCCTTTCTCGACAGCCTCGCCACGCTGGACCCGCTGCGCGATGCCGCCGAAGCCTTTCGCCGGCAGGCAAGTCAGGTGTTGCAGCTGAGCGGACCCCGGGCCGAGCTGAGTGAGCATTACCGCCAACTGTTTGGCGAGGACTCGCTGCTCGATACCACCTCATTGGCCCAGCCGGAAGACGAAGCCATGATGCTAATGAGCATACTGCTGCATCAGCACGGCACCCGACTGGAAGACGATGACCCGCTCAACGCCTGCAATCAGCTGGAAATGATGGCCACGCTCGCCATTGCCGGTGCCGACACCGATAACGAAAACGACCGCCTCACCCTGCTGGATCAGCAACGGGAACTGGCCAATCAGCTACTGATTGACTGGCTGCCGCCCTTCACCGGCGCCTGTCAGCAGCGGGACTCTTTCGGCTTCTATGCCGCCGCCGCCAGCCTGTTGCTTGCCATGTTCAGCATGGATATTCATTATCTCAACAACGTGGCGCAGTAATGGTGGCCCAATAATGGCTTACAACAAGAGCCGGAAGGCCGCCCCCTCGCCCCAGACCCAGGATGAGGCCGAACGCATCGCCAAGGCCACCCAGCGGCCGGGCCAGACCAAGGAGCAGACCCGGCTGATTGCGCAGGGTATTCAAAAAGGCATTGAAGAATACAAGAAGCAACACAAGGCCCGCGCCCGTGCCGCCGACAAGGCCAAAAAGCAGCAACTGCGCCAGCAGTCCAGCGACAATGAGGAGAGCGGCGAGCAGGAACCGGTAGCTGCGCCAACCAGCTCGGCCTGGCTGCCCTGGTTGCTGCTGGCCCTGAGCTGGGCCGGCTTTGCGCTTTACTGGTGGTGGCAACAACCGAGCTGATAAAAGAGGCCGCTTAACCGACAGGAGCTTAACGTATGACCTACCGCTTACCCGAACACAGACACACGGCCTGTGGCCAGGAACGACGTCTCGGCGTGGAGCTGGAGTTCAACGGTCTGCCCCTGCCACGGCTGGCCGAGCTGGTGGCCGAACAATTGAATGGCCAGCTACGCCAACAGTCTGAATACGAAATAGAAATCGATACTCCGCTCGGCACCTTCCGGGCCGAGCTGGACTTCGATTACCTCAAGCAGTTGGCCCGGGTTCAGCTAAAAAAGCCCCCGGGTGAGCTGGAGCAGGCCGCCACCGAACTGCTTGGCACCCTGGCGTTTCAGCTGGTGCCGCTGGAGCTGGTCAGCCCACCGCTGCCGCTGTCGCGACTCGATCAATTAACGCCGCTGTTCGAGCGACTGCGCGCCAACGGCGCCAAGGGCACCCGCCACGCCCTGCACTATGCCTTTGGCCTGCACCTGAACCCCGAGCTGCCCGATACCGACGCCAACACCCTGCTGCGTTACTTCAAGGCTTATCTGTGTCTGCACGACTGGCTGGCGCAGCGCGAAGACATCGTCGCCGCCCGCAAGCTGTCACCCTATATCCGCGGCTTTGCCAACGACTACTGCCGCCGGGTCATCGCCCTCGATTACTGGCCCGATTTGCCGCAATTCAGCGACGACTATCTGGCCGCCAACCCCAGCCGCAATCGCTCGCTGGATTTGCTGCCGATACTGGCCTGGCACGACGAGGACCGAGTGCAACGAGTGGTACAGGACGACAAGGTCAACAAGCGGCCGACCCTGCACTACCGGCTGCCCAATTCCGACATCGATAACCCGAACTGGTCGCTCAACCACGCCTGGTCCGGCTGGTTGCAGGTGGAAATGCTGGCCAACGATGAGCGACGGCTGAAACAGGTATGTCGACACTATGCCGAGCATCTGGACCGCCTGACGCCCGACTTTCTCGATCCCTGGGCCAGCAAGGTGACACCATGGCTCCGCTGATTGGCGTGACCGGCCCCGACAGCCGGCTACCCTGGGCCTGGTGGGCCACCAGGCTGGCCATTTTCCTGGCCGGCGGCCGGGCATTGCGACTGACGCCGTCCACCTTTCGGCCCCACAAGCGGGACAAGCTGCAGGGGCTGATCATCGGCGGTGGCGACGATATCGATGCCGCCCTCTATGGCGAAGACACCGGCCGGGCACCGGCCGACCCGAAGCGGGACGCCTTTGAGATCGAGCTGATCCGGCATGCGCTGGACACCCAGTTGCCGCTGCTCGGCATCTGCCGCGGCGCCCAGCTCATCAACGTGGTGCTGGGCGGCTCGCTGCATTCGGATATTCGACCGCTGCGCCGCCGCACCTCCAACCGCCGCACTCCCCTGCCACGAAAAACCGCCATCGGCTGTGGCCAGGGCCGGCTGCATGACATCATTAGCCAACAGCGCTGGCGCATCAACAGCCTGCATCATCAGGCGGTAGACCGCCTGGGTAAAGGGCTGACGGTGGCGGCGCGAGATCTGGACGGCTTTGTGCAGGCCATCGAATATCAGGGACAGCATTACGTGCTGGGGGTGCAGTGGCACCCGGAATACCTGCCCTATCTTGGCCGTCAGCGCGCCATCTTCCGCACCCTGGTGGGATTGGCCCGCGCCGCCCGCCCCGAACGGCTTTATCGTTGAGTACATGATGCTTGATTATCTGATTGTCTTTACCAGCAGCCTGCTCGCCGCCACCATAGCGCCCTTTTATTCCGAGGTGGTGCTGGCCGCGGTGCTGACCCGCCAGCCCGATGCGGCCGTGCTGCTGTGGGCACTGGCCAGCGTGGGCAACACCTTGGGCTCGGTGGTGAACTGGTGGCTGGGCATCAACCTGCTGCATTACCGACACAAACGCTGGTTTCCGATCAAGGACAAGCAACTGGAACGAGCTCAGCACTGGTTTCAGCGTTTCGGCGTCTGGTCACTGTTGCTGGCCTGGGCGCCGGTGGGCGGCGATGCGCTGACCTTTATCGCCGGCATCATGAAAGTGCGCCTGCTGCCGTTTACCCTGCTGGTGTTTATCGGCAAGTCGGTGCGCTACCTGATCGTCATCTATTTTGCCGAGCGATTTTTACTGTAACAAAAACATGGACAAAACCAGGCCACCCGCGATGATATTGCGATACAAACCGGTAACAAGACCCTGCTGATTATGCTAGAAATGTGGCATGGCTAGCCGAAAGTCTAATTGAGCAAGCTGACCATCTGCGTCACCTTGTTACACAATGGTTATTGGTTATGCCCCCGGAGCTATCGAGTATCACACCGAGGGTGATTGGTTATTACACCAAGATGATTACACCAAGGAGCGGAATAATGAGTGAAGTAAAGGTTCATCCAGTCACGGCACAATTTGCCCAGAATGCCTTAATCGACGATGCGGGCTATCAGCGCATGTATCAGGAATCCATCGAGAACCCGGATAAATTCTGGGGTGAGCAGGGCAAGCGCGTCGACTGGATCAAACCCTATACCAAGGTCAAGAACACCTCTTACGATCCCGGCCACATCAGCATCAAGTGGTTTGAAGACGGTACTCTTAACCTGTCCGCCAACTGTATCGACCGTCATCTGGCCACCAAGGCCGATGAGGTTGCCATCATCTGGGAAGGCGACAGCCCGGATGACGACAAGAAAGTAACTTATCGCGAACTGCACGAGCAGGTGTGCCGCTTTGCCAACGTACTGAAAGCCCAGGGCGTGAAAAAAGGCGACGTGGTCAGCCTCTATATGCCGATGGTGGTAGAAGCGGCCGTGGCCATGCTGGCCTGTGCCCGCATCGGCGCCGTACATTCGGTGGTCTTCGGCGGTTTCTCGCCGGACGCCCTGGCCAGCCGTATCATCGACTCCGATGCCAAAATCGTCATCACCGCCGACGAAGGCCTGCGTGGCGGCCGCAAGGTGGCGCTCAAGGCCAACGTGGATGCCGCCCTGGCCAAGCCCGGTGTCAGCGAAGACTGCAAGGTTATCGTTTACCGCCGCACCGGTGGCGATGTGGCCTGGTTCGAAAACCGTGATATCTGGTGGCACGAAGCCACGGCCACGGTCAGCGCCGACTGCCCGCCCACCGAAATGAATGCCGAAGATCCGTTGTTCATTCTCTATACCTCAGGCTCTACCGGCACTCCCAAGGGCGTATTGCACACCACCGGCGGTTACCTGGTGTATGCGACCATGACCTTCAAGTACATCTTCGACTACCACGAAGGTGACGTTTACTGGTGTACCGCCGACGTGGGCTGGATCACAGGTCACAGCTATCTGCTCTACGGCCCCCTGTCCAACGGCGCCACCACCCTGATGTTTGAAGGGATCCCCAACTATCCCAAGACCAACCGCATGGCCCAGATCGTGGACAAGCATCAGGTCAATATTCTTTATACCGCCCCGACCGCCATTCGCGCCTTCATGGCCAAAGGTGAAGAAGCCATAGAAGGCACCAGCCGCGCCAGTCTGCGCGTTCTGGGCTCGGTGGGCGAGCCCATCAACCCGGAAGCCTGGGAATGGTATTACCGGGTGATTGGTGACGAGCGCTGCCCCATCGTGGATACCTGGTGGCAGACCGAGACCGGCGGCATTTTGATCACTCCGCTGCCCGGTGCTACCGACCTCAAGCCCGGCTCCGCCACTCGTCCCTTCTTCGGCGTACAGCCGGCGCTGGTCGACGGCGAAGGCAATGTGCTGAACGGCGCCACCGACGGCAACCTGGTCATCCTCGACTCCTGGCCGGGTCAGATGCGTACCATCTTCGGTGATCACGACCGTTTCGAGCAGACCTACTTCTCGACCTTCCCCGGTACCTATTTCAGTGGTGACGGTGCCCGTCGTGACGAAGACGGCTATTACTGGATCACCGGCCGGGTAGATGACGTGCTTAACGTGTCCGGCCACCGCATGGGCACCGCCGAAATTGAATCGGCGCTGGTGGCGCACCCGAAAATCGCCGAGGCGGCGGTGGTTGGCGTGCCCCACGACATCAAGGGCCAGGGCATCTATGCCTATGTCACCCTCAACGCCGGTGAAGTACCGACCGCCGAACTGCACAAAGAGGTGAAGGACTGGGTGCGCAAGGAAATCGGCCCCATCGCTACTCCGGACATCATCCACTGGGCCGAAGGCCTGCCCAAGACCCGCTCCGGCAAGATCATGCGCCGTATACTGCGCAAGATTGCCACCGGCGACACCGGCACCCTGGGAGATACTTCTACCCTGGCCGATCCGGCCGTGGTTGACCGTCTGATCGAAGAACGCAGCCGCGTCGCCTGATCCCGACCGTCTAAAAGATAAAACGCCGCCTTCGGGCGGCGTTTTTGTTTGAGGACGACATCCATGCCGAATGATGGATTCCCGCCTTCGCGAAAGTGACGAGAGAGGCACAAAACGGAGTAACCGGCCGCGTTCGGCCATCGTCGTGTAATTGGCATGTTAATGACCGAGGATGTCGCATCCCGAGTCGAAACAGGCTGTTCGCGCCTTGTCGCGCGACTTCCGACGGCGTCCGATGTGGGTATGCGCCATCTGTTACCGGCATTTAACCTGCAATCAGTGATTAGACCAGTAAATTGCTGCCAATTTTCACGAAAT
>JAAEZO010000118.1 GCA_018222825.1 Gammaproteobacteria bacterium | reverse complement strand
GTCGCTGACCTTGGCAATGGTCTTGTGCACGTCACGGCGCAGGGCCTTCTGCTCGCCGCTCAAGTTGGCCACATCCAGTGCCGCAACTTCACCCAGAGCCTGGTGTTCAAACACCAGTTTCCACAGACGCTTGAGGAAACGCAGTGCACCCTCGACGCCGGAGTCGGACCATTCCAGCGTCATGTCGGCCGGAGAGGCGAACATCATGAACAGGCGTACCGTGTCGGCGCCGTACTTGTCGACCATCACCTGCGGATCGATGCCGTTGTTCTTGGACTTGGACATCTTGGTCATGCCGGTGTGCACCAGCTCGCGACCGTCTTTATCCAGCGCGCGCTTGACCCGGCCCTTTTCGTCCCGCTCCATGGTGACATCCAGCGGGCTGACCCAGGTGCGGGCGCCTTTTTCGTCGGTATGGTAGAAGGCGTCGGCCAGTACCATGCCCTGACACAGCAGGCGTTTGAACGGCTCGTCGGAGTCGACCAGACCGGTGTCGCGCAGCAGCTTGTGGAAGAAGCGGGCATACAGCAGGTGCATACAGGCGTGTTCGATGCCGCCGATGTACTGATCGACCGGCAGCCAGTAATTGGCTTTTTCCACGTCCAGCATGCCCTGATCGTAATCGGGGCTGCAGTAGCGGGCGTAGTACCAGGACGACTCCATAAAGGTGTCGAAGGTGTCGGTTTCGCGCCGCGCCGGCTGGCCGTTGTAAGTGGTTTTGGCCCACTCGGGATCGGCCTTGATCGGGCTCTGAATGCCGTCCATGGTCACGTCTTCCGGCAGCAGCACCGGCAAGGTGTCTTCCGGTGCGCCGACCACGGAGCCGTCTTCCAGATTCAGCATCGGGATGGGGGCGCCCCAGTAACGCTGGCGGCTCACACCCCAGTCACGCAGGCGGAAGTTGACGGTGCGACGACCCAGCTGTTTGGCAATCAGGGTATCGGCAATGGCGTTAAAGGCCTGGTCGAAATCGAGGCCGTCAAACTCGCCGGAGTTGAACAGCACGCCTTTTTCGGTATAGGCGGCTTCACCGAGGTCCGGCTCGCTGCCGTCGGCAGGCTTGATCACCGGCACGATGTCCAGGCCGTACTGGGTGGCAAACTCGAAGTCACGCTGGTCGTGGGCGGGAACCGCCATTACGGCACCGGAGCCGTAATCCATCAGCACGAAGTTGGCAACCCAGATCGGCACTCGCTTGCCGGTCAGCGGGTGAACCGCGTACAGACCGGTGGCCATGCCCTTTTTCTCCATGGTGGCCATTTCGGCTTCGGCCACCTTGTGGTGCTTGCATTCGTCGATGAACGCCGCCAGTGCCGGGTTGTTTTCGGCGGCCTGGGTTGCCAGCGCATGACCGGCGGCAATGCCGACATAGGTCACGCCAAACAGGGTGTCGGGACGGGTGGTATAGACTTCGAAGGACTGGTCCTGCTCGGCGACCGCAAAGCTCAGGGTGACGCCTTCACTGCGGCCAATCCAGTTACGCTGCATGGTCTTGACCTGCTCGGGCCATTCATCCAGGTTATCGATGTCCTTGAGCAGCTCGTCTGCGTATTCGGTGATTTTGATGAACCACTGGGGAATTTCCTTTTGCTCCACCGGGGTATCACAGCGCCAGCAGCAGCCGTCGTTGACCTGTTCGTTGGCCAGTACGGTTTCATCGTTGGGGCACCAGTTGACGGAAGAGGTCTTCTTGTAGACCAGGCCTTTTTCATACAGCTTGGTGAAGAACCACTGTTCCCAACGGTAATATTCGGGGGTGCAGGTGGCCAGTTCCCGATCCCAGTCGTAGCCGAAGCCCAGCCGCTTGAGCTGGTTCTTCATGTAATCGATGTTTTCGTAGGTCCAGGGCGCCGGTGCCGTCTTGTTGTTGATGGCGGCATTTTCGGCGGGCAGGCCAAAAGCATCCCAACCGATGGGTTGCAGCACGTTTTTGCCCTGCAGCCGTTGGTAGCGGGAGATAACGTCACCTATGGTGTAGTTACGTACATGCCCCATGTGCAGTCGACCGGAAGGATAGGGAAACATGGATAGGCAGTAGAACTTGTCTTTGCCCTGCTGTTCGGTGGCCTTGAAGGTCTGCTGCTCGGCCCACAAGCGTTGCACTTCGGGCTCAATGTTCTGGGGAATGTATTGCTCTTGCATTAGTGACATCCGGATCTGTGAAATGGGTGATAAACCACGGCGATAAATCGCCATAGAATACCCCAGGGGGGGGAGGGCAACAATAGCCGCACCGCCAGGGCTCGGTATCCAAGGGGGTAACATGGACAATAAAGAACAAAAACATAAAAAAGGCTACGACGCCTTCGTCGAGGAATTGCATCGCCGCTGGCAGCAAACCGAGAACACCAGCATCAGGGAGATGGTGGAAACCACTCAGGCCTACATGGAAGCGGCCAGCGATTTGACCAAGGACGAGCTGGCATTGATCGCCCAGTATGTGAAGCGGGATCTGGCGGAAATGGAAGACAGCGGCGACGAGTTTCGCGACAGTCTTTTTTATCGTCGCATCAAGGAAACCGTGTGGGGCTGGCTGGCCGACATTACCGACAAGAGCCAGCTGGAATGGCAGGAGTTAAGCAGCGAACTGGAGCATCACGGTGAATACCGGGCCGGCGAAGTAGTGGGCCCGGGGCTCTACGATTGCACTTGCTGTGCCCACGCTCACGAAGTGACCCATCCCGAGGTGTTGACTACCTGCCTGGAATGCAACCACGACACCTTCATTCGCCGGCCGTTACAGCCGTAACCAGATGATCCCACTGGCTATAAAGCGGTTTTTTAGCCGGCGGGATCATGATTTTCACAGTTAGTTTTATCTGAAAGTTTCATTTGACGCTTGACCTTCGCGTGTTAGAATCCGCGAATCTCATATAACACACAATTTTACTGCGGTTACTCATGGATGATGATCTGACCCAGATGACGGATTTTTACCCTCACTCTGCCTATAGTGGACGACGGTGCTTCGCCATCATGTTGTTGTCTGCAATGGATCTCGATGCCCAGCCGACCGCCTGGCTGCTTCATCCTCCCGATTCTTTTTAAGTTCCTCCCCGTATTTACTGCCTTCGGTTAACGTCACTTTTTTAGTGTGCGTAGCCAAACGGATACTTGCTTCCTCAGAAAGTTAAGAGACTAATATATGTTCAAGAAGACCTTGCTTGCCTCATCGATGGTACTGGCTATCAGTGGCTGTACCGTGACACCAGAAGCGATTTCTCCCGATAACGTCAGCACCACGGTGCAGGCAGACATGACGCTGCTCGCACAGGAACAAGATCAGGTTGAGGGCCGTATCGGACTGGAAGATGCCATCGCTCGTGCGGTGCGCAACAACCGGGACAAGAAGCTGAAGGCGCTGGAATCGGCGATGGAGCAGGGGCAGATCGATCTGGTTCAGCACGAGATGCTGCCCAGTCTGGCCGCTTCAGCCGGCTATTCAGCCCGCAGCAATTATGCCGCCTCGGCCAGCGTGGCATTTCAGGACGGCCAGCCCGGCCCGTTGGGTGCAAATCCTTCCTATTCGGTGTCTCAGGATAAACAGCGATCCACCTACGATCTGGCACTGAGCTGGAACGTGCTCGACTTCGGCCTTTCCTATGTGCGCGCCAAGCAACATGCAGACCGCTATCTGATTGCCAAAGAGCGGGAGCGCAAGGTCAGCCATAATATCACTCAGGATGTGCGCGGTGCTTACTGGCGTGCGGTGTCGGCCGAGCGCCTGCTACAGAAAATCGGTCCCCTGATTGGGCAAGCCTCCGCCGCGCTCGACGACTCGCGTCAGGTTGAGTTGCTGCAACTGCGTTCTCCAATGGAGGCGCTCTATTATCAGCGTGAACTGCTCGATGTGCTGCGCTCGCTGCAGTCGTTGAAGCAGGATCTGTCCAACGCCAAAACAGAGCTGGCCGGGCTGATGGGGCTGAAGCCGGGCACGGCATTCGAGCTGGCGGATGTAAACGAGCCCGACTTCGGTGTGCCCGAACTGGCAATAGAGCTGGCGACCATGGAAGAGCTGGCGCTGAACCAGCGGCCCGAGCTGGTGGAAACCTATTACCAGCAGCGTATTTCTGCCGCCGATACCCGCGCCGCCATTCTGAAAATGCTGCCGGGTATCAGCCTCAATGCGGGCGTTTACCAGGACGACAGTGACTATCTGCTCAATCAGAACTGGACCACCCTGGGTGCCCAGGTCAGTTGGAACCTGTTTGATGTGTTCAAGGTAGGCGCCGAGCGACGCCTGGCCAAAACCCGTGAGGCGCTGGCCGAAGAGCAGCGGCTGGCGTCGTCCATGGCGGTGCTGACCCAGGTGCACCTGGCCAGAATCCGATATAACGAGTCGCGCCAATCCTTTGATCTTGCCGATCGTTACCTGCAGGTAGCCAGCCGTATCAGTGAACAGACGGTCAATGCTGCCCGCATGAAGCGCACCTCCGAACTGGATCTTATCCGTGAATCCCTCAATACCCTGCTGGCCGAGTTGCGTCGCGACGTGGCCTATGCGGATCTGCAAAACAGCTACGGCCGGGTCTTTGTGACCATGGGCATGGATTTATTGCCCGAAAATTACGCCCAGAACAGTGTCGAAGAATTGGCCAAGGTCATCTCCGAGCGCTTTGCCCAGTGGCAGCGAGGTGAGCTGGCGGTGGCCGAAGAGGATAAGGTGCAGGCTGCCAGTGTTGCACCGCAAGCTGCGGGTAACGTGAGTTGAAAACGCCATTCCATCCCAAGGGCCTGCTGCTGGCGGGCTTGCTTTTTTCGGCCCTGCCCACCCAGGCCGAGGAGTACAAGGCCCGGGCGGTGATCAACGCCTGGGACAGGGCGGTATTGTCCGGCGAGCTGTCGGCCAAAATTACCAGCCTGCCGAAGCGGCCGGGAGAAAGCTTCAACAAGGGGGATCTGCTGATCGGGCTGGATTGTGCCTTGTATGAAGCGCAGGCCAGCAAGGTAGCGGCAGAACATACCGCCGCCAGGGTCAAGCTGGATAATGCCCGACAGTTGAACGAGCTGCGCTCGATTGGCAGTTTGGATGTGGCGCTGGCCCAGTCGGAATATGCCCAGACCCAGGCCGAATTGCGTATCGCCCGAATTAACACCCAGCGCTGCCGTATCAAGGCCCCCTACAACGGCAAGGTGGTAACCGTACTGGTCAACCAGCACGAGAACATTCGCCAGCAGCAGGAATTGATCGAAATCGTCGCCGACCAGCGGCTGGAGGCCGAGGTGGTGGTGCCAGCCACCTGGCTGAGCTGGCTGCAGCCATTCATGCCGTTGACGCTGCAGATAGATGAAACCGGCGCCAGAGTGGAGGCCACCATTGCCGCCATCAGTCCGGCCATTGATCCGGTGAGCCAGACCCTGCTGTTACGTGCAGAGCTGGCACCGTCTGCCGCCTTGATGCCGGGAATGAGCGCCACCGCCTACTTCGCTGCTGCTAGCACCCAGTAACCTCATTATATTTTTGCCGGGTGTCTTGAATGGCGCCCTGAGCCGACCAGGGACAGATGCCATGAACAAGCAATATACCCCCAAAACATTACCCGGATTTCGTCGCAAACCGCTGATCACCGCCCTCGAATCACGCATTTTGCTGGATGGTGCCGCCGTGGCCACCGCCGTCGAGATGACCACCGACGTCGCCTTTCAGCAGGATGCGGTACATCAGCCCGGCCCGGATCAGGCCGTGCACTTCAGCGATGGCAGCCTGGCGCTGGCGCCGACGCAGATTAAAGCCGGTGACCCGAGCCAGAACCATGGCCGCAAGGAAGTAGCCTTTGTCGACAGCAATGTAGAAGACTACCAGACCCTGGTGGACGGTATTGGCGCCGGTATCGAAGTGCAGCTAATCGATTGCAGTCAGGATGGCCTGGCGCAGTTGGCCGTGTGGGCGCAGCAGAATTCGGGCTATGACGCGATTCATATTCTGAGCCATGGTGAACAGGGACAGATTTCCCTGGGAACATTGACACTTAACATGGCGGTCGTCGAAGCACGTTCAGCTGAGCTGGCAAACTTGGGAGCGGCTCTGACCGCCGATGGTGATCTGTTGCTTTATGGCTGCGAAGTGACAAGTGAGGGCAGTCAAACCTTTGTGACCGCTTTGGCGACAGCCACTGGTGCCGACGTGGCAGCCTCCGAGGATTTAACCGGAACTCAGGCGCGGGGAGGAGACTGGCAACTGGAATATCACCAGGGAGATATTGAGACAGAAGGGCTGAATGTCGAGTCTTATGATGGTGTGTTGGCGGAGCCGGTACAGGTGTCGGTGTTCAGCTACCCTGGATTGAACGGTAGTGGTACCCAGACAGATGATGAAAACGCCAATCTGACGAGTATTATACAAGCGCAAATCGACGGTGGTGCCAACTACACCCTGGACACTTCGATTACCAGTTTTACCGATCCAGCCTTGGCCGACAAGCTAGCAGCCAGTGGTTTCTTCTTTATGACCGATATGGAAAACCAGGACCCAACGGATATCGGTTTTTTTCCCGAGTCTGCACGCACGATCTTCCGTGACTGGGTGAATGATGGTGGCGTCATCATGATGACCGGCACCGGTGGTACTAATGACGTTGACTTTCTTAACCTGATTTTCGGTTGGGATTTATCGAATGCCACTCATTCGGATAACTCTCCTCGAGTGGACTCCAATGCAGCTGGAACACCTTTTGAAAATGTTACAGCAGACTACCTCCCGCCGATGAATGCTTCCGAGACCATTAACAAGGGAACGGTAGAAAATTTCAAGACTATTTATGGTTCTGACACCAATGCTGCTGTTGCGACCATTGAGTATGGCTCTGGCCATGTGATTTATATGGGGTTTGATTTTTATGGCGCCGGAACAGAAGGGTATCAATACAGCAGCTCTTGGGTGCAGGAAATTATTCCTGCCGCCATGGAGTATTCTGCTGCTCTTGCTGGTTCCGGTGATGTAGACGAAGATCAGACCTATACTTTTTCCGCCGATGCTTTCAAGTCAGGCAGCACTGTGTTGTCTCAGGTTAAAATTACTTCTCTGCCCACCCACGGTTCACTGAGCCTTTCCGGAACAGCGATCAGTGCGGATCAGATTATCACCAGCGAACAATATGACCTGCTGACTTATACACCGAATGAGAACTTCAACGGTGAAGATGGTTTCAATTGGCAAGGTTATGACGGTGAAGAGTACGGTGCGGATACAAGTTATGACTTGACGGTATCTCCGGTGAACGACGCTCCCATTTTTGGCGCAGCCAATACCTCGACTCAGGTGTCGGTGTTTAGTTCTCCCAACCTGAACGGCAGTGACGCTTCCCCTAGTAACGATAATGAAAATGCCAACCTGTCCAGCATAGTCCAGTCGGTGATTAATGAAGGCGGTGAGTATTCTCTGGATACTTCCATCACCGGCTTTACCGATGCCGGTTTCTCAGACAAGCTGAATGCCAGTGGTTTCTTCTTCATGACCGACATGGAAAAAGGTGATCCGCGTGATACTGAGTTTCTACCTGAATCCGCGAAGACGACCATGAAAGACTGGGTGGGTGCTGGCGGTGTCATGATGATGACTGGTACTTACGGCAGCAATGATACTGATTTTCTCAATACCATCTTCGGCTGGGATCTGACAACTCAGTCCGGCTCATCATGGAATTTAAATACCTCTAATGCCGCAGGAACTCCATTTGCAGGTGGGCCGTCTAGTTTAGATAACCCTAGTGCCACCGACTCGATAGGAAAAGGTACAGTTGAGGGTTTTTCGGCAATTTACGGAACTGATGATAACGCGACTGTGGCCGTTATTAATTACGGTTCGGGTACGGTTATTTTTCTCGGTTTTGATTTCTATGATACGGGCATTTCAGGCACCGGCTTTACCGATACAGCTCCCCAATACGGCGCCGATGTCAGTGATGGTGGACAACGTACCAATGCTTGGGTGACCGAGATCATCCCGAGGGCGATGGAGTATTCGGCCAACCTGTCTGCGTCAGTCATTCTTTCGCAGAGCGATAGTGGCCTTAGTGCAACAGACTCCCTGACAGTAACGGATGTCGATCTCACCGATGAAGTGAATGTAAGCGTCAGTTCGGTGACAGCCGTTCAGCGGGATGCGAGTGGTGATTTGATATCATCAAGTGCCACCGAACCCGATAGCGCCACTTTGTTGGCGATGCTGTCGCTGCCGTCACAGCCTGTAGTCGATGCAGAGTCTACTGAAGGTACCTTGAGCTGGACCTTCGATTCGGGAGACGAAACTTTTGGCTATCTCGGAGTAGGTGAACAACTGGTGCTGACCTACACGCTGACAGCTGATGATGGTAACGGCGGCACAGCGACTCAGAATATTGAAATTACCATCACTGGTAACAATGATGCGCCAGTTGCCGAAAATGATGCGGTCATAGCCATCGAAGCGGGCGGTGTGGCCAACGGCAGTACCGGCAGTGGTGCCAGCGGCAATGTACTGAGCAACGATAGCGATGTGGATGATGGTGATACCAAAACCGTCACCGGCGTAGTGTTCGATGACACCAGCGGCACCGTCGGCAGCGTCCTGAATGGTCAGTACGGCAGCCTGACCCTGAATGCCAACGGCTCTTACAGCTACGTCATCGACGAGAATAATGCGGCGGTGCAGGC
>JAAEZO010000004.1 GCA_018222825.1 Gammaproteobacteria bacterium | reverse complement strand
CGAAGCGGCTCAGGTCGCCGGTGTTGTCGCGGCCCAGGTGATAACCGATAAAGGGCGACAGCGACCAGTCCTGCTGCTGGATCAGGTTCCAGCCCAGACCATCACGCCAGTTCAGGTAGAAAAGGTCGCCATATTTAACATTGAGATCCGGTAATACCCGGCTCTCGTAGTCATCACTGCCCAGGTAGTCGGGCGCCATGACGGCCGAGGCGCCCATGCTGCCGCTCCAGGTGGACTGGGCCAGGACCGGTGCTGCCAGCAGCGGGGCCAGAGTGGCGAGAGAATAAAGAAATGAACGAGACATAAAAATAGCTATCCTCTTGTTATTTTTTGATTATTAATAAGTCACGGCCGTTCCCTGGCAAGCCTGAAAGATTCAGGACGAGTATTCGTTTGTCTTGAATCAGGTTTGTCGATCTGCTGTTTACGGGCCGGAAGCGACGTATATCAGCAAAACCTGATCTTGCCGCAGTGTAGCATGAGCCGGGTGTGGTTAACGACGAATGGAGGATGGCGCGCCCATGGTGGACACACCGACATCAAACACGCGATGACGGGATTCAACCCGCGTTGCGGCCAATAAAAAACCCCGGCATGCCGGGGCTTTTTGTTTAACCGAACCGGTTCAGGCGGTCAGTTTCAGGCGTTCAGTGCTGCCAGTGCCTGGTTCAGGGTGGCGCTGGGGCGCATGACCTGTTCAATGGCAGCGGCATCAACATGGTAGTAACCGGTCAGACCGGCGGACTTGCCCTGTACCGCGTTCAGCTCGGCGACGATCTGCTGTTCGTTGTTGGCCAGCGCCTTGGCCAGCGGCGCAAAGTGGGCGGCAAGCTCGGCGTCGTCGGTCTGGGCGGCCAGTTGCTGGGCCCAGTACAGGCTCAGGTAGAAGTGGCTGCCACGGTTGTCCAGTTCACCGGCCTTGCGAGACGGTGACTTGCCGTTGTCCAGCAGCAGCTCGGTGGCCTTGTCCAGGCACTTGGCCAGGATCTTGGCGCGGGCGTTGCCTTCCTTGATGCCCAGCTCTTCCAGCGACACCGCCAGGGCCAGGAATTCACCCAGTGAGTCCCAGCGCAGGTGGTTTTCTTCCATCAGCTGCTGTACGTGCTTGGGCGCGGAGCCGCCGGCGCCGGTTTCGTACATGCCGCCACCGGCCAGCATCGGTACGATGGACAGCATCTTGGCCGAGGTGCCCAGCTCCATGATCGGGAACAGGTCGGTCAGGTAGTCACGCAGCACGTTGCCGGTCACGGAAATGGTGTCCTGGCCGCGCATCATGCGCTCCATCGAGAAACGAATGGCTTCGTTGTAGGACATGATGTGAATGTCCAACCCGGTCAGATCGTGCTCCTGCAGATAGGCTTCCACCTTCTGCTGCAGCTGCTGGTCGTGGGCGCGTTCGGCATCCAGCCAGAATACCGCCGGGGTGTTGGACTGACGGGCACGGGTAACGGCCAGCTTGACCCAGTCGTGAATGGCGGCGTCTTTGGTCTGGCAGGCGCGCCAGATGTCGCCTTGCTCCACCTCGTGCTGCATCAGCACTTGGCCGCTGGCATCAACCACACGCATGGTGCCGTCTTCGCTCAGTTCGAAGGTCTTGTCGTGCGAGCCGTATTCTTCGGCCTTCATCGCCATCAGGCCCACGTTGGGCACGGTACCCATGGTGCGCGGATCGAAGGCGCCGTTGGTCTTGCAGAAGTTGATCACTTCCTGATAGATGCGGGCGTAGGTGCTTTCGGGCATGACCGCCTTGGTGTCTTTCTGCTTGCCGTCACGGCCCCACATCTGACCGGAGTTGCGGATCATCGCCGGCATGGAGGCGTCCACGATCACGTCGCTGGGCACGTGCAGGTTGGTGATGCCTTTAACGGAGTCGACCATCGCCATTTCCGGGCGGTGCTCGTAGCAGTCGTGAATGGCCTGCTCGATTTCATCCTGGGTGGACTGGGGCAGCGTCTTGATCTTCTCCAGCACGCTGTTCATGCCGTTGTTGGCATTGACGCCCAGCTTGTCGAACAGCTCGCCGTATTTCTCGAATACTTCGCGATAGAACACCTTGACCGCATGACCGAACACTATGGGGTGTGACACCTTCATCATGGTGGCCTTGACGTGCAGTGACCACATCACGCCGCTTTCTTTACAGTCCTGCAGGGTCTGCTCGAAGAAGGATTCCAGCGCCTTGGCGCTCATGAACATGCTGTCCAGCACTTCGCCGGCCTGCAGCGGCAGTTCTTTCTTCAGCTCGACCTGGCCGGCCTTGTTGACGAACTCGATGCGCACGGTCTGCGCTTTGTCCATGGTGGCCGACTGTTCGCTGGAGAAGAAGTCGCCGCCGTTCATGTAATCGGCGTGGGAGCGGGAAGCCTTGCTCCAGGCACCCATGGAATGGGGGTACTTGCGTACGAACGCCTTGACCGCGGCCGGCGCACGACGATCCGAGTTGCCCTGGCGCAGCACCGGGTTGACCGCGCTGCCGAGAATGCGGGAATAACGCTCGGCAATGGATTTTTCTTCGTCGGTTTTGGCATCTTCAGGAATGGCGGGAATATCGAAGCCCTGGGCTTGCAGCTCGGCCACACAGGCGCGCAGCTGGGGTACAGAGGCGCTGATATTGGGCAGCTTGATGATGTTGGCATGCGGATCCTGGGTAAGCTCTCCCAGTTCGCTCAGGCCATCAGCCACCCGTTGTGCTTCGCTCAGGCGCTCGGGAAAGGCGGCCAGAATACGGCCGGCCAGCGAGATATCGCTCAGGGTCACGTCAATGCCGGCGGAGCTGGCAAAGGTACGTACGATGGGAAGCAAAGAATAAGTGGCTAAGGCGGGGGCCTCGTCGGTCAAGGTATATACGATGGTAGGTGTTTTGGTGGTCATTATTTCGCTCTGTCCCTGCTTGATAGATGGGGGTTCAACGGCTCAGCGTGGCACCAACTTTTGGCTGGCACTGGCGCTGGCCAACGCCGCTGGATTGAATTTCCGGCAGGCATTGTATGACATATCGCCCCTCGGACTTAAGAGGCTTGAGTGAATTCTGTGGCGTCACTCGACTAAAGAGGGGCTGACCGCGCCGGATAGGGCGCCGGACGGGCCGATATTCAGGGCTTGCCGTCGGGGTTGTCGCGTGCGGTGGCCGTCGTGGTGGTATCGGCCACGCAGGCCTGATCCCGACCCTTGTGCTTGGCCCGGTAAAGGGCATCGTCTGCTCGCTGCACCAGGGTCTCCACGGTATCACCGGGTGCCAGCGTGGCGAGGCCGGCGCTGGCGGTAATGTGTTCATGGCCGGGAAAGCGCTGTTGACGTATGTCGGCCAGCAGCCGTTCGGCCAGTTGTCTGCCGTGTTCGAGGTCGGTGTCAAAACAGAGCACAAGAAACTCTTCTCCTCCCCAGCGGCAGATGGAGTCGGCTTCGCGCAGATGCATTTTCAGCAGCTCGCCAAACCGAACCAGCACCTTGTCGCCAACCAGATGGCCGTATTGATCGTTGACGTGCTTGAAGTGATCGATGTCGATCATGATCACCGTCAGCGGATGGTGGTAACGCAGGGCGCGTTGCAGGTCTTTTTCCAGCGTGGCGTTCAGGCCGTGACGGTTGGGCAACTGAGTCAGGGAGTCGGTCTGTGCCATCAACTCGAGTTGCCGGTTCAGAGCCCGCAGGCGACGCGCCCAGAACAGGCTGGTGCCGATAACGGTCACCAGCAGCAAGCCCAGCCCATAGGCCAGGGTGTAATCGGTGACCACCTCCGACACCATCTGCAATGACAGATGACGATCCATCACTTTTTGCCGTTCCTGCTCGGTAATGGCATTGATGCCCTGGTTGAGAATATCGCGCAGGGTATGCTCCGATTGGAGTACCCCCATGCGCAGCCGGTTTTCGTAACCGGGGATCTGTCCCGAAATCTTGAGGTTGTACCAGCCCTGCTGCTTGATGGTATGCGCGGCCACCACCAGCGATCTCAGGGTCAGATCGGCTTTACCATCCGAGACCAGCTGCATGGCTTCGGCTTCGGTATCGGTGTCGATAATGGTCAGGTTGGGAAAGTCCCGGGCGAAGAGTTCGGCCATGGCGGTGCCCCGCTGCAGGGCGATGCTTCTGTCGGTCAGGCCGGCGACATCGGAGATAAAGGGGTGCTCTTCCCGGGTGATCAGCACATTGGGGTCGTCCAGCAGCGGGTCGGTAAAGATCAGCCACTGTTCGCGCTCCGGGGTCTGGTTGAGCAAACTCAGGGCCACGCAGTCTCCGTTACGGGAGGCGGCAAGACTCTCTTCCCAGCCGGAAGTAGGGTGCAGTCGTATCTGCAAGCCGGTTCTGGCGGCGACCAGGGCGATAAGGTCGGCGGCAATGCCCACATGCTGGTTGTTTTTGTCGATCGCTTCAAACGGCAACCAATCCGGATCCACGCACATCGACAGGGTCGGATGGGCATTGAGATAGACTTGCTGGGTGACGCTGAGTGGTACGCGGGATTCATTCGCCCACAGGGTGGCGCTGGAGAAAAACAACAGTAAGACTCCGAACCACAGGCGGTAACAGGGTAACCGGCATAACACCGACATTAGCTTGCTTGAAACGGGCATTGAGGCTGAATTCATCCCTGTCCTCAGACTGTAATGTATGAGTCCATCATGCGACCTTCTGTCATCGAGGGCAATGCGCAGCCGTACCATTTGCGGGCCAGCATACAGAAAAGGCGGTGGAGACGGGGATGAGGACGGGCGGATAAAAAAACGCCCGGGCAAGGCCCGGGCGTGGTGCAAGTGCAAACCGGCTATCAGGTCTCGGCTTTTGTCTGCAGCGGGGCATCGTGCGGAAAGTGAATTTCTTCTTCTTTCTTGCCGGCGTCGGGATTGTTGAAGCGTGCCACATCCATGGCGCCTTCGCTTTTACCCACGATACAGGTCACTACCGAGTCACCGGTAATGTTGACGGCGGTACGGATCATGTCGAGCAGACGATCGACGCCGATGATAAGCGCTATGCCCTCTACCGGCAGACCCACCTGGTTCAGCACCATGGCCAGCATGATCAGACCCACGCCGGGTACGCCGGCGGTGCCGACAGAGGCCAGGGTCGCGGTCATGATCACCATCAGGTAATCGTTGAAGCTCAGGTCGATGTTGAAGGCCTGGGCGATAAAGGCGGTGGCCACGCCCTGCATGATGGCGGTGCCATCCATGTTGATGGTGGCGCCCAGCGGTACGGTAAAGGCGGCGACCTTGTTGTCTACGCCCATGCGCCGGGTGGCGGTTTCCATGGTCACCGGAATGGTGGCGTTGGAAGAGGCGGTAGAAAAGGCGAACATCACCGCATCTTCCATTTTCTTGAGGAAGGTCAGCGGATTCAGGCCGGTGAATACCTTGAACATAATGGAATAGGTCACCAGTCCGTGCAGCAGCAGGGTACCGGCCAGTACCAGGAAATATTCCATCAGGTTTACGATGGCATCCAGTCCCAGGCTGGTGAACAGCTGGGCCATCAGGCAGAACACACCAAAGGGCGCCACATTCATCAGCAGCGTGACCAGCTTCATGATGACCTCGTTAAAGTCATTGAACAGGGCGGCAATGCGCTCGCCCGGTTTGCCGGCCAGGCTGATGGCGATGCCGAACAGTACCGCAAACACGATGATCTGCAGGGTGTTGCCCTGAGCCATCGAGTTGATGGGGTTGGTGGGGAACATGCCGACGATCACCTGACCCAGGGTCGGGGCTTCCTTGGCGGCAAAGGTGGTGGCACTGGTCAGATCGACGCCTTCACCGGGCTTGAACAGATTGCCCATCAACAGCGCCAGACTGATGGCGATGGCGGTGGTAACCAGATAGAACGCCAGCGTCTTGCCGCCGAGGCGACCCAGGGTGGAAAGGTCTTTCAGTGAACTGGTGCCACAGACCAGCGACACGAAAATCAGCGGTACTACCAGCATCTTGAGGCTGGCGATAAAGATTTCGCCACCTACCTGCAGCAGGCCATTGACCACATACTCCTGCACGAAGGTCACGTCGGCCAGCAGGGTACGGAAGATAAAGCCGGCTAAAATACCGAGGCTCATGCCCAGCAGGACCTTGCTGGTCAGCGACATTTTTTTCTTGTCGATAGTCATCAGATGGATTCTCCTTATCCGATATAAGGGAGCAAAACGGTGGCATCAAGGATGCCCTGAGGTGAGGGTTGGGGCCTCTGATTCGTCACACCGAGCGGGTCGGGTGTGGCGGAGCGGCGCACAGAATGCCAGTTTTTTGGCGTAGCGTGAAGTTTTATGCTTTAAAAGCGCTCGCTGGCTCTCATTGTTACTGCTTATGGTGGGTTTCATATGAGGTTGTTCTGAAGGTGGGATCGCCGCCGGCGCTACCTGATGCGAGAAGGTAGCGCCGGCGGTGCAAGAGCTTATGGTCTTGTTCAGTCGTTGAAGGTGGCGGCAATCTTGTGGATGCTGAGATCGGCGCCGTTGAATTCCTGCTCCTCGCTCAGACGAATGCCCACCAGCAGCTTGATGCTGCCGTACACCAGCAGGCCGCCCAGCAGGGCCACCAGAATACCGGCGGCGGTGCCCAGCAACTGCGAGAAAATACTGACGCCACCGAGTCCGCCCAGTGCCTGCTGGCCAAAGATGCCGGCGGCAATGCCACCCCAGGCACCGCAGATACCGTGCAGCGGCCAGACACCGAGCACATCGTCGATCTTCCACTTGTTCTGTTGCAGGGTAAACAGCCACACGAACAGGGCGCCGGCGATCATGCCCACCACCAGTGCGCCGATGGGGTGCATCAGATCCGAGCCGGCACACACCGCCACCAGACCAGCCAGCGGGCCGTTATGGATGAAGCCCGGGTCATTCTTGCCCAAAATCAGCGCGGCGATAATACCGCCCACCATGGCCATCATGGAGTTCAGTGCCACCAGGCCGGAAATGCCGTCCAGGGTCTGGGCCGACATCACGTTGAAACCGAACCAGCCGATGGACAATATCCAGGCGCCGAGGGCCAGAAAGGGAATGTTGGAGGGCGGAAAGGCCACCAGCTTGCCGTTGCGATAACGACCCCGGCGCACGCCCAGCAGCAATATCGCCACCAGGGCGATCCAGCCGCCGAGCGCATGCACCACCACCGAGCCGGCAAAGTCATGAAAGGCGGCGCCGAAGGTACTTTCCAGCCAGGCTTGCAGGCCGAAGTTGCCGTTCCAGGCGATGCCTTCGAAAAACGGGTAGACGAAGGCCACCGACAGCGATGAGGCGCACAGAATGGGCCAGAACTTGGCCCGCTCGGCGATGCCGCCGGAGACGATGGCGGGAATGGCGGCGGCAAAGGTCATCAGAAAGAAGAACTTCACCAGCTCGTAGCCCTGGCCCGCAGACAGGGTTTCGGCGTCCTGAAAGAAGGTGACCCCATAGGCAACCCAGTAGCCGACAAAGAAGTAGGCCACGGCGGAAAACCCGAAGTCGGTCATGATCTTGGCCAGGGCATTGACCTGGTTCTTGTGGCGCACGGTACCCACTTCCAGAAAGGCGAAGCCGGCGTGCATGGCAAACACCATCACAGACCCCATCAGAATAAACAGGGTGTTGGCGCTTTGGGCCAGGGTGTCGATGGCGCTGCTGATACTGTCCATGAATGTATTCTCCTTCGTGCTCTATAGTGGTGCTGACCTCTGCACCATTGTTGTGCAAAGCCGATGCTTGCTGGCCATATTGGTGCGCAGTGAGGGTTGTCCAGAAGGCAGTCGGGCCCGACTGCATCCATCATCTGGTCCCTTTGGCGGCAAACTGCCGCCAAAAGCGATATTGGCACCGGTATGGTGCCTGCACACGCTAGTAAATATCATGCATGAAGAATGCCAAAAATGTGATGGAGATCATTCATTCATGGCGGTGGGGTCAGTGGCGGCGAGCCAGCCAGTGGTCGCATGAGCATATGCCGGCGCCGCGCGACATCAGCAGCAGCAGTACCGTGGCCCAGACGCCATGTATCGCATAGGCGCCGGGGTAGACCCACAGCTGGATCACCAGCGTCATTATCAGCAGGGCAAGCGCCGACAGGCGGGTGGCCAGGCCGAGCAACAGCAGCAACGGAAAAACATGTTCGGCCAGCGCGGCGAGCGTGGCGGCCAGCTCGGGTGGAATGAGTGGCAACCGATATTCATCCCGAAACAGGATGACGGCCAGCGGCCTGAGGCTGGGCCAGCCGAGGCTGAACTCGCCGTTGACGATGTTGATAGCCAGGCCGTCGATCTTGGTCTGGCCCGATGTCCAGAAGGTGGCGGCAATGGCGAAGCGGCCCAGCAGTGCCACCGGCGAGTAGGGTGTACGGCTCAGCCACAGATTGAGCCGGGTAATGAGGCGGGCAGGATTCATGCGTTGTCTCCGGCGGGATAAAAGCGGGCAATGGCCTGATGGCGGAGCAGCAACGCCAGGGTCTGCTCCGGTGCAAAATGCGGGTGCCGGCTCAGGGTGTGCTCCAGCGCCGCCCCCAGAGGCTGTTGTGATAGCTGCTCGATAAATACGGCGCCGGCGGCATCGAGTGGCAACAGCAATACCTGCAGGTCCGGGCGCAGCAGCAGAACCTGCTCGGCACGTGAGGGATCGACCTCTGCGATATCGAGCTGTCCCTGATGGGCCCGCCACAGCGACACCACGGCATGGGGAGAGCTTAGTTGCCGTGCCGAGGGCTGCAGTTGCAGCCGCAATCCGGCCACCTGCTGGGGATCGGCCAGCAGAGCAGCCAGGGCCCCGGTGTCGAGCCGGCTCGGATCGGCGGCATGCAGGGCGGCGAGCCAGGCCAGTTCCAGTCGTGCCATGTCGGCCAGGTAGGGCACGGCGGCGGCGGGCGGAAAGGCGTCGATGAAGGCGGGCAGTGAATGACCATAGTCGGTCAACAGCGGAGAAGTGGGCGCTGCCTGCCCGATATAGACCCCCGCCATGGCCCGAAAGAAGTCTTCTCCCACCAGTTGCAGACAGACCGGAAAGGTGTCGGCCAGTGCTTGGGTCAGCGACGCGCGCACATTGTTGCGATACACCGCAAAGCGCGCTTGGTTGCCATCGTGGGAGGCGAGGCGGTCGGGCAGTGCCTGCTCGGGATCGAACAGGGCATCGATAAAGGTTTGCTGCATGTTCATGAGGTCGGGCTCCGTGCTGCGGCCTGCTGCAGGCATTGTGCAGCCCGGCCGGCTTCTGCCAGCAGAGCCTCGAAGGAAGGAAGGTTGTTATCCCGCTCGATCAGGGTCGGAGTGGGCCCGAGGCGAGTGAGCACCCGGCGGTATAGCTCCCATACCGGCTCGGCAATGTCGGCGCCGTGGCTGTCGATCAGCAGGCGGGCACCACTGTTATCCTGTTGTTCGTCAAAGCCGGCCAGATGCAATTCTGCCACCCGCGTCAGTGGCAATGCCGTCAGGTAGCTCCATGCATCGTAGCCGTGATTGACCGCCGAAACATAAACGTTGTTGACGTCCAGCAGCAGGCCGCAGCCGCTGCGTTGCACCAGACGGTGAATAAAGTCGGCTTCCTGCAGGCTGGAATCGGCAAAGCGCAGATAGGTGGCGGGGTTTTCCAGCAGTATGGTGCGCCCCAGGACATTCTGTACTCGATCGATATGATCGCAGACTCGTTGCAAGCTGGCCGGTGTATAGGCAAGCGGCAGCAGGTCGTTGGCAAAGCGTCCGCCCTGACTGGACCAGGCCAGATGCTCGGAAACCGCCTCGGGTTGGTAGCGGTCAACCAGTTGAGCCAGTCGGTTCAGATGGACGCTGTCGAGATCGTTATCCCCGCCGATAGACAGGCCGACGCCGTGAATGGAAAGGGGGTACCGGGCCCGGATGCGCTCCAGATAATGATGAAGGGGACCGCCCGGAACCATGTAGTTTTCGGCATGAATTTCAACAAAGCTCAAGGAGGGCCGCTGTTCGAGCAAGGCGTCAAAGTGCTGGGGCTTGAGCCCCAGCCCGGCGCCGGCCGGTAACGTGGCCAGGCTGGTAGGCGCCACCACTATGTCGTGCGATAACTCAGGCATCGGGCCTCCCATGGCTACCGAGGTTCAGGACTTCTTTTCCTCGAAGGCATCCAGCTGACCAAAGCCGGTCGGTGATGTCGGGGAGGCTGTTTTCAGGCAGGTACCGGCGGGCACCAGCTTCCAGGCGTTACCCTGATAATCCACCTTGGCGGTGCCGGCGCAGGTGGTACCCGGGCCGGCGGCGCAGTCGTTCTTGCCTTTCAGTGCCACGCCGTAACATTTTTCGGTGGCGTCGGCGATGGAGTCCTGCGCCAGCACCGGCCCGCTGGCGGCGGTGAGGGCGGTACCCAGGGCAAAGGCGATGGCAGTAGCGGTGGTTGCTTTGTTCATGTTGAACTTCCTTCTTGCTGACGATGAGTAAACACGGGATGCGGCGCTATTGCCGTCATCGTTCAGGTTAGTCGCAAGAGCAGAGCGATTGTTACAGCAGAGTTAACTTTATTTAGGCGGCGCTATCGGCGGCGGGCTTTTTCTTTTGCGGAATTTCTTCTATTTCCACGATTTTGGAGCGGCTCATCACCACCTTCCAGCGCTGGATTACCGGCGGCTTCTGGCCCTGGATCTCGCGGGTGACCAGGTTGATCAGGTAGCGTTTTTCCACCGACTGGCGGGAGACCTGGCCGTCTTTGAGCTGATAGACGTGATGCGAGCCCTTTTCCATCAGCTTGGACAGCAGACTCAGATCCAGCTGCAGCAGTTCCCGGGTCTGCTCGTAGCCACTCAGAAAGCGGGTAGGCAGCATGCGGGAGTGGCTGCCGTAGTGCATGACCACCTCTTCCCGCTGGCTGACGTTGGCATGCCGGGCAGCCAGAATATCGTCATCCAGGCGCGAGGTGCGCTGGTAGTCGAACCATTCGAGCTGGCGACCCACCAGCTGGGTGCTGTGCACATCAAAATACTGTCGTCGCCATTTGGGGCGCCCCTTGCGCAGCCAGCGCCACAGGGTGTTGCGTAAGTCGTCCTTGAACAGTTCACGCAGGGCATAAAGCAGCGCCAGGGCGAAAATCACCATCAGCGATATACCGCCCAGGGTTTCGCGCACCTCGTAGGCGGCCAGCGACACCGAGGTCATCACCACGGCGGTGACCCCGGCCTTGAGCAGCTTCTGCTCGCCGCCGCCCAGCTCCCGGGTTTTCTCCTTCAGGGTCACCGGATATTCGATCAATCGGCGCAGCAGCCGCATCTTGTTGGAAATGCGCGACAGTGCCTCCGTAGTGTGGCTGGAATTATATTGCTGTTGTTCTCGATGCTGGCGCTCGATATCACACACTTCCAGCAGCAGTGACTTGGTGGTCTTGTAGTCGCCGCTGCGAGGCAGATGAGCCACCAGCGACAACAGCCGCTGCTCGGTAAACCAGGACAGATAGTTGTCGATATTGGAGTAGTACTTGAGCAGGGTCTGATCGGTGGGCACATTGCGGCGCAGGCGGCGCAGAATATCCTGCGCCAGGGCGATCACCTCTTCTATCGCCTCCTGGCTGGCGCCGTCTTTTTCGTTACGCAGCTTGTGACTGGATTGTTCCAGCCCCACCGCGTACTGATAGGCATAGAGACTGAGGCTGAGCCGGTACTGCTCGGTGGTGAGCTTGCCCCGGCGGGCCAGGCGGCTGTGCACCAGCGGCAGCAGCGGCTGGTCACTGAAATAGGTGCGTTGTACGTGAATGGCGCTGTGGTAAAACTCTTCTTCCGGCACCACATTGGTGTTCAGCCCCAGCTCGCCGGGAATAAAGAGATACATATCCAGCCGATGCTCGGTCGCCTCCCGCAGAATGCGAGATACCTTGAGGGCGAAGCCATCTTTACGCTCAACGCTGATCAAAAATCGGGATACTCCAACAAAAACAACAGCAATAACAATATATTAAATTGCAGTAAAGCGGGAGTAAAACAGCTTCGGCGGCCGAGCGGCCATAAAAAACCCCGCGACTGCGGGGTTGGTTGTCAGTTCAGGTTTACTGCTGGATGTCGGTGAGCGTCTTGCCCTGTTCGGTCCAGAATGCCTTGGCCCCGCCGTGCATCGGGGTCACGATACCCATGGTGCCGCTGTCGATGGTCATGGACTTGGCCGCTTGGGAAACGGACGACATGAACGTCAGGCCTTCCGGTGAATAGATCTCTTTCAGGCTGTCGCGCGCCTTATCTTCGGATAAATGGCGGCCGGCGACCCACAGGGCGGAGTCCTGAATGGTCACCACATCATAATCCACGTTGGCGTAGGTGCCCGCCGGTATGGTGACGGCGGCGTAGTAGGGGTGGTCATTGAACAGGGTGCCTTTTTCGGCAGCCTCGTTCACCTGCAGCAGACGGATCTTGTTGCTGGAGGCGGCCTGAATCACCGACGCGTTGGGGAAACCGGCAAACACCCAGAGCGCATCGATCTGGCGGTCACCCAGTGCCGAGGCGCCCTGGTTGTAGCCGATGTACTGGGGCGTGATCTTGTCCCACAACCCCACCCCTTCGAAGAAGCGCTGGGCGGAGGCGGCCGCCCCGGAGCCGGCGGGACCCACGGCGATGTTCTTGCCTTCGAGCTGAGCCACATCGGTAATGCCGGAGCCATCCAGCACTATCAGGTGGGCGGGGGCACCGTACAGGTAAGACATGGCCTGCACATTGCGATATTTGCGGGTGTCGTTGGTCAGCTTGCCGTTCAGCCCCAGATACATGTCGCCGGAGTAGACGATGCCGAAGTCGGCGTCGCGGGAGTTGACACGGCGCAGGTTTTCGACCGAGCCGGCGGAGGCCATGTTGGACACTTCCACGCCGTCCATGGTCCGCGACAGCCGGGTAGCGATGCCATTGGAGAAATACTGGAAGGTGCCGCCGTCCGGACCACCGGAAAACGCCAGCCGCTCGGTCTGGGCGTGAGCCATGCTCATGCCGGCGGTCGCCACGGCGACGAGGGTGATGGACGTCAGCGCCTTGGCGGGCTTGCACAGTTTGTTCAGTATCATTGCTGTTTCCTCTTTATGGTTGTATTTCTCGTTGTCTTCCCTCGAGAAAGGTGAGACGGCACTTCAGCCGTGCTCGGGTACCGTTAATACCGGAATCGATGATTGACGAATAACGCGCTCGGTGGTGGAGCCCAGCAGCAGTTTTTCCAGTCCGTGGCGGCCATGGCTGCCCATGATGATGAGATCGGCCCCTAGGCTGTTGGCCCGCGACAGCAGGGTTTCGGCACCGGTTCCTATCACCACTTCCGTGGTCAGTTCGCCCTGAAACTGGCCGAACAGCCGTTGTTTGAAGCCATGCATGTCGGTCATCGCCTGGGTGTTGACCTCCTTGACGAAGGTGTCCATTACTCCGGCGGGAATGCTGCGCCGGTGCCGGTCGCCCAGCTCGGTAATCACGTGCAGCAGGTGCAGGCGAGCCCCGTTAACCTGAGCCAGATGAGCGGCCAGTTCCGCCGCCCTGGCGGCGCCGGCGGAAAAGTCGGTTGCATATACAATCAGCTTGAGCTGAGCCATGGCGGTGTCCTTAATTGGCATTGGAATGATGAATATCGGCCATCGGCGTGGCGTTGCTTTCCCGCTGCAGCCACCACACCAGGGCGACCAGAGCCAGGCCGGCGATATCGGAAACCAGCGTCGGCCAGTACAGCAACAGGGTTCCGGCACCGAGCAGCAGCCATTCTAATGGCCGGGTTTTGCGGCGCAGATAACCCATGGAGAAGGCGCCGAAGGCGATGGTGCCGAGGGTGGCCGACACAAAGGCGGAGATGATTTCCAGCACGCTGCCGTCGAGCAGCATGGCCGGTACATAGGCGAACAGCAGCGGCATCACGTACAGCATCTTGGCGAATTTGAACGAGGTCCAGCCGGTTTTCCAGGGATCCGAGCCGGCGATGGCAGCGCCCGCATAGGCGGCCACGCAGACCGGCGGCGTGATGTTGGAGTCCTGGGACAGCCAGTAGACGATCATGTGGGCGGCGATGGCCGACACGCCGAATTCGCCCAGTGCGGGCACCGCCAGCACGGCGACGATCAGGTAGGCGGCGGTCACCGGCACGCCCATGCCCAGCACCAGCGAGGCAATGGCCACCAGCACCAGCGCCAGCATCAGGCTGTTACCGGCCATGGAAATGATCAGATCGGAGAATTTGAGGCCCATGCCGGTCAGTGAAATGGTGCCGACGATGATGCCGATAACGCCGATGGTGGCGCCCACGATCAGGGTGTTGCGTGCGCCCACCTGAATGGCGTCCCAGATTTCCCGCGGGCCCATGCGGGTTTCCCTGTCGACCCAGCTTACCGCGATACAGGACAGCGTGGCCCAGAATGCCGAGTTGCCGGCGGAACGGCCGGTGAGCAGCAGTACCGTGATGATGACCAGCGGCAACGCATAGTACCAACCGCTCTTGAATACGGTTTTCCAGTGCGGAATCTCTTCCCCCTGTACGCCCACCAGACCATGTTTCTTGGCCTCGAAGTGCACCATGCAGTACACCGCCAGGAAGTAGAGCAGCGCCGGGCCGATGGACAGCATCATGATGGTGGAATAAGGCGTGCCGGTCAGTTCGGCCATCAGAAAGCCGCCCGCACCCATGATCGGAGGCAGGAACATGCCGCCGATGGAGGCGGCCGGCTCTATGGCACCGGCCACGTGAGGCTTGAACCCGGCCCGTTTCATCATGGGGATGGTAAAGGCACCGGAAGAAACGGTATTGGCGATGGCCGAGCCGGACACCGAACCGAACAGGGCCGAGGAAATAACGGCCACCTTGGCCGGGCCGCCGGTGGAGCGACCGGCGAGGGCCAGCGGCAGATCGATAAAGAACTTGCCGGCGCCGGACTTCTGCAGAAAGGCACCGAAGAAGATGAACAGGATGACATAGGTCGCCAGCACGCTGGCCATGACCCCGAACACCCCGTTGGTGGTGAGGAACAGGGCGGTGGCCAGACGTTCGAACCGAAAGCCCCGGTGGGCCAGCAGCTCGGGCAGGTAGGGGCCGAACAGGGCGAAGGCGATCATGGCCACCCCGATCAGGGTGATGGACCAGCCCAGTACCCGGCGGCAGATTTCCAGTGACAGCAGCAGGCCGACGATGCTGATCAGCATGTCGACCTCGTTTTCGGCCCCGGCCCGGTAGTTGAGCAGCTCGAACTGGCTGATCCAGTACAGCACGGTGCCGGCGGTCATCAGCGCCAGGATCACATCGCTGGCGGTGGGGCTGTTGTGGTTACGCCGGTTCAGCCACTGATCCAGCGGCAGCAGGATGGCGGCGAAGGGCAGGATCAGCCACAGGCTGTAATGCAGCTTGTCCAGATCCTGTTCCAGTGCCATGGCCAGTCCGTCGTAGTCCCAGGTTTCCCGGAACAGGGTCAACTGCTGGTAGAAGGCGGTGGGCGAGTCGTACACCAGAAAGCAGCTGACCAGCAACGACAGCAGGGGGGCGCTGATCAACGACATGCCGCCATGGGCGGTGCGGCTGCCCGCCGGGTACAACAGAAAGACCAGTACGAAGGTGATCAGCACATAGATGCCGAGGTGATACTGGGTACTGAGGGCGGCGACGCCGGCCCCGTAAAAGTAGATGGCGACCATGATGGCGGCCAGGGCGGCGGCCAGCCAGGCCCAGGGGCCGGTGAGCTTGCGTTCGCTCTTGGCATCTTTTTCCATCAGCTCCTTGAGCTTTTTCTGCTCTTCGGGGCTGAGGCCGTCGAGCGGTTGTTCGGTGTTTGACATCTTGACCTCTGCTTTTGCTCCGGCACCGGGTGGCCGGTTGGCGTTCCTTGCCTTCGTCTACCTGCTGGCAGGCCGATGGGCGCTTTGTTGATTTATTGTTGCAAAAGCGGGGCCAGCTTTGGTGAAACCATCGCGAAGGCGCGTGGTGAAAGGGCTGGCGAGTAGGGCGAGGTCATTCAGCAGTTTGGTATTGGGTAGAAATGGGTGGTAATCCGCCGGTTCCATACAGGGCTTTGGCGGGTTTCCACCCATTGGAGATGTCAGGTGACGTTTTGAGGGCGAGGTCTTGATGAAACCGATGGGGCGGCCCCGGTTTTGTCGCCGCCGATGGATGGAAATCGACCCATCGGCGCAAATGGCAGTTCAGTCGGTGCCGTCCTTGTAATCCTTCTTGTCCAGCTCGTATTTCTTCATCTTGTCGTACAGCGTCTTGCGCGGCAGCTTGAGACTCTCCAGCGTGTGCTTGATGGAGCCGCCGTGACGGGCCAGTTCACCCTGGATCAGGGTCTTTTCGAAATGCTCTACCCGCGCCGACAGCCCCGGCGCTACGGGCTCCTGCTCGGTGATGGGCCTGTCGTCAAAGTCGAAGGTGCAGGCTTCGCCGAGCAGTACATATCGCTCCGCCAGGTTGCGCAGTTCGCGCACGTTGCCGGGCCAGTCGTGGCTCATCAGGCGGTGGATACGCTCGGGCGACAGCGGCGGAATTTCACGCTCGTACAGGCTGGAGGCGAGCAGGGCGAAATGCTGGAACAGCATCGGAATGTCCTGGGGGCGGGCCCGCAGAGGAGGAATGTCGACACGCACCACGTTGAGCCGGTAATAGAGATCTTCGCGAAACTGACCGGTCTCGGCCAGTATGCGAAGATCGGCCTTGGTGGCGGCGATGATCCGGAGATCGAGCGGGATCAGCGTGTTGGATCCCAATCGCTCTATGGATCTCTCTTCCAGTACCCGCAGCAGCTTGATTTGCAGGCTCATCGGCATGCTTTCAATTTCATCCAGAAACAGGGTGCCGCCGTTGGCGTGCTCCAGCTTGCCGATGCGTCGCTCTCTGGCATCGGTAAAGGCACCCTTTTCGTGGCCGAACAACTCCGATTCGATCAGGGTCTCGGGTACGCCGCCGCAGTTGATGGCCACAAAGTTGCGCTCCCGGCGCGGGCTGTGCTCGTGGATGTAGCGGGCCAGCAGATCCTTGCCGGTACCGGTTTCTCCCATCAGCAGCACGTCGGCCGGGGTGTCGGCCACGGTCAGTACCAGCTGGCGCAGTTGCAGTATGGCGGGAGAGCTGCCGATGATGCGCGGCCCGGGGGCGCTCTGGGCCTGCAGTTCCTGACGCAGGGTGCGATTTTCCAGGGTCAGGGTGCGTTTTTCCAGCGCCCGATGCACCACATCGAGCAGCAGGTCGGCGGAGAAGGGTTTTTCGATGAAGTCGTAGGCGCCGTTGCGGATGGCGCCGACCGCCATCGAGATATCCCCGAAGCCGGTGATCAGGATCACCGGAATATCCGGATCCAGCTGTTTTATCTGCTGCAGCAGTTCCAGCCCGGTCATGCCCGGCATGTTGATATCGGTCACCACCACGCCGGGGAAGTCGGGAGTGAGTTGGGCCAGGGCTTGACGGCCATCGGCCAGGGCGAGCACCCGGTAGTCTTCCAGCTCAAGGGTCTGCCCGGCCGACAGACGTACATGGGGGTCGTCATCGACGAGGATGACGGTCACTTCATGGCTCATGAATGCTCCTGGGGTGAAAGCGATGGCAGCGTCAGGATGAACAAGGCGCCGCCTTCCGGATGATTGGTGGCTTCGAGTCGGCCATTCAGGCTCAGAACGATGCGGTGAGAGATAGACAGCCCCAGCCCCATGCCGGTCGACTTGGTGGTATAGAAAGGCTCGAACACATGGGACAGGGTGTCGGGACTCAGCCCTGGTCCCCGATCGCGCACGCTCAGTTGTACCCATTGCCGACTCTTGTTCAGGGTGATGTCGATGCGGGGGCACGGCTGGCCCGCCATGGCTTGCAGGGCGTTGCTGATCAGATTGACCAGCACCTGCTCGAGCCGGCCTATGTCGCCGGCCACCCAGAGTGGTTCCAGCCCCTCGGGCCAGAGGATGCGGGCCTGCTGCTGTTCCAGTTGACCACACATGATCACCATGACGCCCTGGCGCAGATGCTGAAGATTGACGCCCCGGCCGGGGTCTTGATGCTGACGGGCGAATTCCCTGAGCGGCTGCAGTATGGCTGCCATGCGATCGGCCAGCCCGGCAATTTCTTCCAGGTTGCCGACCACCGCCTCGGTTCTACCCCTTACCAGCAGCTTGCGGCCGTTGTCGGCGAAATGGCGGATGGCGGTAAGCGGCTGGCTGAGTTCATGGTTGATGCCGGCGGACAGCTGGCCGAGCACGGCCAGCTTGGCGGTCTGAATCAGCTGGTTCTGGGTCTGATGATGTTGCTCTATTTCCTGTTGCAGGCGCTGGTTGGTATCGGTCAGTTCCCGGGTGCGCTGTTTGACCCTGAGCTCCAGCGCTTCGTGTGCCTGTTGCAGCTCGGCCTGATGGCGCTGTTTCATTCGGTGGCGGGCGCTGAAAAACAGTATCAAGGCCGCCAGAATGCAGTAGAAGGTCAGGCCCAGACCCAGGGTCTTGAAGATACCGGTCTGCAGCGGTTTCAGGCTGGCCAGCACCGCGACCCGCATGCCGGCTTCGGGCAATAACCGGCTTTGCAGCAGGTAATGGCCGGCTCGCTCTGATGGCTGCCCGGGTGTAGCCGGCGGAGTATCGACCAGCGTCAGCAGCAGATCGCCCTGTTCGGTGACTTCCCGACGAATGATGTCGAGCGGCAGCAATGAGGCTTCACCGTAACGGCGACTGGCGCTGATGCGGGCAATATCCTGTTCGGAAAGCCAGCCGGCGGCGGGACTGGTGCCTCCCCGTGGCGATTGGGATGCATGATTGCCGTAGGACTGCCGCAGAGTATGAGTTCCTGCTTCCGGCAGGTAACCCAGGGTGCGAAACCGCCAGTAGGCGCGGGTTGAAATGAAGATCACACCGTCTTCATCCATCACCAGAATATCCTGCAGGGGATCGCTCCAGTCGGCCTCTATGTCTTCCAGATCGACCTTGACCACGGCGACCCCGATGATCTGGTCTGCCTGTAACACCGGATAGGAAAAAAAATAGCCGCGTACCCGGGAGGTATTGCCGAGGGCAAAGTAGCGGCCGGCGCCGCCTTCCATCGCCTGCTGAAAATAGGGCCGAAAGCTGTAGTCGTTGCCGATAAAGGGGGTGGACTGATCCCAGTTGCTGGCGGCCAGGGTAATGCCGTCGGTGCCGATCACATAACTGTCGGTGGCGCCCATGGTTGCGTTGACCCAGGCCAGATAACGGTTGGCGATGTCGACTTTCTGTTTATCACCGGGATTTTCGAGCAGGCTGATCAACTGCTGCTGGCTGGCCAGCAGGCGAGGCAGATCCCGATGCCGGTCGAGCTGGTACTGCAGGCTGACGATGTAGCGGTTGAGGTTGGCATCGGCCTGTTCGCGGATCTGCGTCATGGATTGCATGCGCGCCGAGCTGTACAGCATGAAGGCGAGCAGGGCCATGCCGAATAATAGCAACAGTATGAGCGGGCCTCGTTCGCGAATAGCGCGAACAGCAGAGGCTGCCTGAAAAGAGTCCGTTCGTTTCATGGCACCGATTATGCGCCGCCGAACGACGGATGGGAATCCGTGTTCACAGGCAGTGCTTGAGTCGGCATGGCCATTGCGGCGACAATGGCATTTTTCCGGGGAATACCAGCATGGCTTTTCGTATCAGTTACCAGTTCAACAAGCAGCAAAAAGAAATCGGTTTTGCCAATGACAAGCACCACAGTGTCTATGATGCCATCGCCACGGCGGAAGGGGTGGATCTGACCGAGTTTCATCGCATGGAAAGCCAGGTGGCCAATGTCAGCCGCAACGATCGCAAGACCATGAAAGACTTTCGTGAAGAATACTTCCGCAAGCTGGGTTTCAGCCAGGTGACCATAGTGCGCGAAGAGTAATCGGTACTGCGTTGGCTCTTGTCGCGACCATGCTTTCGTTTGATGGGCATCATCTAAGCCGGCGTTTTCGCTGCCGATGTTAATATTCAATAATTCTGATTTAAAACAAAATCTTATGAAAACCTGCGGGTGGCGACAGTTTGCATATTGAAGTCGCAATCTGCATGGACAGTGCCAATTGGGTTTGCCATTATGGAGTAGTACACAACAGCTAACGGACTATCTGTGGAACAAATTCAGACCTTTTTCGGTTATCACAAGGCCCTGACGCAGCTGTTGCATAGTCGGGATTTTACCGGGCAGAGCAAGCGCAAGAAGCTGGAAGCACTCAGCGCCCTCTGTGGTGAGCTGTTGAAGGTCGACAATGTCAGTATCTGGACGCTCAGCTTCTGTGGTCATCACCTCGATCGTGAGGTGCTTTATCCTTTGGTTCCGGCAGATCGGGACCAGGGTTTCAGGCTGAGCCGTGACCAGCACCAAGCGTATTTTCAGGCGCTGGATGGCGCCGAAATCATCTGTGCCGAAGCGGTGGGCACCGATCCTCGTACTCGCTCCTTTCATTCGGATTATCCCACTACCAGCAAGCCGGTGGCCTCCATGCTGGATGCGCCTATCTTTGATGGCAATCGCCTGAGTGGTGTTATCTGCCTGGAAAACCGGCAAACTCGACACTGGGGTCTGGACGATATCGCCTGCGTGACCGCCATCGCCGATACCATCAGCCTGCTCAATACCCATGAGGCCTGGCTGAGCAGCCGCAAAGAGCTGGACTACATTACCCATCATGATGACTTTACCGGTTTGCTGAACCTGCGTTCACTGCGTAATCATATCCAGCAGCAGATTGAACAGCAGACGCAAACATCGTTTGCCCTGTTGTGGTTCGATATCGACCGGCTCAATGCCATCAATAACGGCATGGGGCAGAAGGTTGGTGACGCCGTGGTGAGCGAAGTGGCGGCCCGGTTGCGTGGCATGTTACTGCCGGGCAAGGAGATGGTGGCGCGGGTCGGCGGAGACGAATTTGCCATGATCTATCGCTTTCCTTCAGAAGGGACGGCCATGGAGGAGGCGGTGGAGACCATTCTGGAAACGGTCAACTACCCGATTCGAGTCGGGGAGCAGAAAGTGCAGGTCAGTGCCAGTATCGGCATCTCCTTTTTCCCCCATGATGGCCGAGATGTGTCTACCCTGCTCCGGCACAGCGAATCGGCCATGTATCACGCCAAGGCCTGCGGTCGGCGCCAGGCCCAGTATTACAATCAGGATATTTCAACCACCGCCAAGGCGCGTTTTCTGCTGGAAAGCCAGCTGACCGACGCCATTGCCCACGATGGCCTGAGCGTGTTTTATCAGCCGATTATGTCTGCCGACGGCAGCGCTGTGGTCAGTGCCGAAGCCCTGGTACGCTGGCAGCATGAAACCCAGGGTTTTATGTCGCCGGCAGAGTTTCTGCCGCTGGCCTACGAGGCCGGTTTAATCGCCGACCTGGATCTCTGGGTGCTGGAGCGGGTATGTCGGGATATACAGCAGTCTCATCAACGGGGCTTGCCGATGCCGCCGGTGGCGGTGAACCTTTCTGCCGATTCCATCATGGATCCGCTGCTGGCGGATAAAGTCTGGGATACGCTTCAGCGTTATCAGGTGCTGGGGTCGCAGCTGGAACTGGAAGTGATCGAAGATGCCATCAAGGGTGACTCACAAGTGCTGCGGCGCACGCTGGAAGAGCTGGTGCGCATGGGCATCAAGCTGTCTATCGATGACTTTGGCACCGGTTACTCCTCGCTGCTGAGACTCAAGAACCTGCCGTTTACCAAGTTGAAAATCGATCACTCTTTCATTCAGGATCTGCCCCGGGATCCGGATGATTGCGCCATCACCCTGTCTATCCTCGGCATGGCCAGCGGCCTGGGATTGAAGGTGGTGGCCGAAGGTGTGGAAAACGGCGAGCAGCAAGCCTGGCTGCAACAGCAGGGATGCGATTATCTGCAGGGGTATAAATATCACAAGCCGATGCCCATTGAAGCCTTTATGGCGTTGCTGGTGAATGGCTGAATATTCAGTGTTATCTGTTTTTTAACGACATTAATTCCACTCATCATACTAGGGTGTCAATTCATACTGGTTTATATGGCCAGTATGCGACTCAGTCTTGGCATGACATTCTTGCGTGCGCCTTCCGATGACCGCCATCTGTTTTCTGGCCTTTTATTTTATACTTTGATTTTAAAGCACTTTTTCTGAAGGCGTTCGGCTGAGTGGGTGGTCATGACCTCTTTGTTCGCTGCCACCCAAGGGCGCCATTCGCTTACGGATTATCGGACCTTGCTGTAGAATGCGAGGCCAAATAATCCCCCTTTTTATTGGCGTGACGATATGACGACAGCGGAACAACAAGGTAGTGATGATATGTCCAACGATGTGGGTGTTCGGCTGAAGGCGGTGCGCACATTGCGTAATATTTCCCAGCGGGAACTGGCCAAGCGCACCGGTGTGACACATTCCAGCCTGTCGTTGATCGAACAGGGCAAGGTCAGCCCCTCGGTCAGTTCGCTGAAGAAAATTCTCGATGGCATCCCGATGACGGTGGGGGAGTTCTTTACCCTGGATTTGCAGAATACCGATCAAATTTTCTATGCCGCCGACGAGTTGAAGGATGTTGGTTCGAATGATCTGTCGCTGAAACTGGTCGGTTATAACCGCAAGAACCGCGCCATGTCCTTTATTATCGAGACGTATCCGCCCGGTGCCGATACCGGCCATGACATGATGGCCTATCGGGGCGAAGAAGCGGGAGTGGTGATTGAAGGCGAGGTTGAGGTGATTGTCGGCGGCCAGGTTCGGGTGCTGCAGGAAGGCGACAGTTATTACTTTTCCACCACCCAACCGCACCGTTTTCGCAACAATAGCGACCAGCCCTGCCGAATAGTGAGCTGCTCGACCCCCGCCAAACATTTCTGAGCAGGTACAAATCGGGCTCCCTACAGGAGCCCGATTTTTTCATCCTGCCGTCGAACGGCGGATTCAGTTTCCCAGCGCTATCCAGGTGGTCTTGATTTGACTGTATTCCGCCAGTGAATGCAGCGACTTGTCCCGGCCGTTGCCGGACTGCTTGACCCCGCCGAAGGGTACCGTCATGTCGCCCCCGGCGTAGTTGTTGACATACACCTGCCCCGATTCCAGTCGCCGCGCCGTGTTCAGCGCCTTGTCCAGATTCTGGGTCCAGACCGCCGCCGCCAGCCCGTAGGGCGAGTCGTTGGCAATGGCAATCGCTTCTTCGGCGCTGTCGAAGCCGATCACCGCCAGTACCGGACCGAAGATCTCCTCTCGGGCCAGCGCCTGACGATTGTCGACCCGATCGAATACTGTCGGCGGAAAGTAGCAACCACCACCGTCGGTCAGCACGGGCTCGCCGCCGAGTCGCAGGCGGGCGCCTTGTTCCATGCCCTTGGCCACATGACTGCGGATGCCGTCGAGCTGGGTGGCATCGACGATGGCACCCATGGCGCTTGCCGGATCCAGCGGATTGCCCGGTTGCCAGTCTTGCGCATGGGTGATGATGCGATCGACCAGTTCCTCGCGAATGCTGTTTTCCACCAGCAGGCGGGAACCGGCGATGCACACCTCGCCCTGGTTAAAGAAGATGGCCTGGGCGGCTTCCCGCGCCACCTTGTCTAGATCTCCCGCATCGGCAAAGACGATGTTGGCGCTCTTGCCGCCGCATTCCATGAAGGTGCGCTTCAGGTTGGACTCGCCCGCGTACTGGGTAAGCAGCTTGCCGACCTGGGTCGAGCCGGTAAAGGCCAGGGCGTCGACGTCCTGATGCAGCGCCAGCGCCTTGCCGACGGTGTGACCAAAGCCCGGCAACACCTGAAAAATACCGTCGGGAATGCCGGCTTCCTTAGCCAGGGCCGCCAGCCGAATGGCGCTGAGCGGTGATTTTTCCGAGGGCTTGAGTACCACCGCATTACCGGCGGCCAGTGCCGGGGCGATTTTCCAGCAGGCCATCATCAGCGGAAAATTCCACGGCACTATGGCGGCGACTACCCCCAGCGGCTCCCGGGTGATCAATCCCAGGCTGTCGAGACCTGTGGGGGCCACTTCGCCGTACACCTTGTCGATGGCCTCCGCGTTCCAGCGCAGGCAGTTGACGGCGGCGGGCAGGTCCACATTCAGGCTGTCGCCGATGGGCTTGCCCATGTCCTGGGTATCGAGCAGAGCGAGTTCTTCGGCATGCAGCTCGACCAGCTCGGCCAGCTTGAGCATGACTTTTTTACGGGCCGCCGGCGCCAGTTCCGACCAGTCGCCGCGACGAAAGGCGGTGCGGGCATGAGCGACTGCCAGCTGGGCATCCTGCTCGTCACAGCTGGCGACTTCGGCCAGCGGCAGTCCGTTGGCCGGATTGAGGGTGGCGAAGCGCTCGCCCTTGACCGCATCACAATACTGGCCCTGGATAAAAGCGCGGCCTTCCGGCCGCAGCTGTTCGCTCCGGGCCTGCCAGTCGGCAAGCGATGATTGACTCATTTTCTTCTCCTCAGTCCATGATGCCCAGTTGGCGGGCGGTGAGATCCAGGCTCTGGCGCGCCAGTGCAACCAGCTGATCTATCTCGGCTTCGGTGATCACCAGCGGCGGTGATACCACCATGGTTTCGCCTACCGAGCGCATCACGATACCGGTCTTGAAGCAGTTATCCCGACACTGGCCACCGATACCTGTCTCGAAACGAGCCATGGTGTCTTTGTCGGCAACCAGTTCCAGGGCGCCTAGCAATCCCAGGCTGCGGGCTTCACCCACCAGTGGATGACTGGCCAGGCTGGCCCACTGTTTGGCGAAGTAGGGACCTGTAACCTCGCGTACCCGCTCGACAATGCCTTCTTCTTCCAGCAGCTCCAGGTTGCGCAGGGCCACGGCGGCGCAGGCGGGATGACCGGAGTAAGTGAAGCCGTGGTAGAACTCGCCGCCCTGTTCGATCAGCAGGTTCGCGACCCGGTCGCCGACCAGTACGCCGCCGATAGGCAGATAGCCGGAAGACAGCCCCTTGGCGATGGGCATCAGATCGGGCTTGATGTTGAAATGCTGGCTGCCGAACCACTGGCCGACCCGGCCGAAGCCGCAAATCACCTCGTCGGCAATCAGCAGGATGCCGTAGTGATCACAGATGCGCTGGATCTCGGGCCAGTAGCTTTCCGGCGGAATGATAACGCCACCGGCGCCCTGTACCGGCTCGGCAATGAAGGCCGCGACCCGGTCTACACCGATTTCCTTGATCTTCTGCTCCAGCGAGCGGGCGGCCAGCAGACCGAATTCCTGCGGGTCCATTTCCCGACCTTCGCCAAACCAGTAGGGCTGCGCGATATGCTCGATATCCGGTAGCATGGGGCCGCCCTGTTCGTGCATGGGCGCCATGCCGCCCAGGCTGGCGCCGGCTACGGTGGAGCCGTGATAGCCGTTGCGGCGGCCGATGATCACGGTTTTGCCCGGTTGCCCCTTCAGTTGCCAGTAGCGGCGCACCATGCGTACCACGGTATCGTTGGACTCGGAGCCGGAACCGGTGAAGAACACATGGTTGATGTGCTCGGGCGCCAGCTCGGTCAGCTTCTTGGCCAGCTTGATGGCCGGCGGGTGGGCGGTCTTGAAGAAGTTGTTGTAGTAGGGCAGTTCCTGCATCTGCTGCTGGGCGGCGTCCACCAGTTCCTGACGGCCGTAGCCGAGGTTGACGCACCAGAGGCCGGCCATGGCATCCAGAATTTTGTTCCCTTCCGAATCATAAATATAGATACCGTCGGCCCGGGTGATGATGCGGCTGTTGCCGTCCAGTTCCTTGGTGTCGGTGAAGGGGTGAATGTGATGATGGCCGTCTTGCTGACGTAATTCCTGGGTGTCGTACTGTTGCATGATGATGTCCTTTTCGTCAGGCGCCATTCAGGCGCAGATAGTTGATTGATGTCGGGCGCAGGCAGCACCGAAGGCGGTAAAAATAGCCTGGTACAGCGGATGCTGATCTGGCTGCCACTCCGGATGCCATTGCACGCCGAGAGCGAAGGGCTGGGCGGGATCGCTGACGGCCTCGATGAGGCCGTCCGGCGCCAGAGCCTCGGCGATCAGGCCTTCACCCAGTCGGTCTATACCTTGCTGATGCAGGGAGTTGACCATGAATTCGGTTTGTTGAGTGAGCCGATACAGCAGGCCGTCCGGATTGAGGTTGATGACGTGGGCCGGGTCATAATGACTGTCTTTCCAGTCATGAGCCGGCTCCCGGTGATCGAGCAGACCGGCCTGTTCCTGCAGCTTGTGGCGCAGGCTGCCGCCATAGGCAACGTTCATTTCCTGCAGGCCGCGGCAGATGCCGAGCATGGGCAGTTTCAGTTGGCGTGCCTGGTTGATCAGCGACAGGGCGCTGCCATCCCGATCGGCATCGTAGCGACAGTCGTCGGCCCAGGGGGGCTGTTCAAAATGGTGGGGCGCTACATTGCTGTAGCTCCCGGTCAGGCAAAGACCGTCCAGTCGCTCCAGAATACCCGGCGCCAGCCCCTGTGCCAGGGCCGGCAGCAATACCACCTCGACTCCTGCCGCCTGGCGCAGGGCATTCACGTACTTGTTGACCACCATATGGCAGTCATGGCCTTCAATGTGCCGCTGGCAGGCGGTCACCCCGATCAGGGGCTTGTGCGTTGCTCTTTCCATGTGGCTACCCGATAAGTTCGTTGGTTTATATATTTAACATTCGCGGTGCTGTGCATGTAAAGAATAAGAGCACACACAAGACGGGAAAGCCAAGCGAGTCAGCAGTGTTTATCATGACTTGTTGGGGTTTATGTGACGAATGTCGCTGTTTTTAACATACGTGCAACCATTTTCTGGGGGTGGCGATTGTGTTGCGGTGGTGATTATTTTATAACGATGTTTGTTTTTTGTGTTTATTAAAAACCAACAACAAGTTGCCAGGGCCAACAAGGAGGTCGTGATGGATGAAGTGGGAATGGAAGCAGGACTGAAGGAAGCCCGGGAATTTCTGGAACAGAACCCGGATATCAATTCCATCGACCTGATGATTGGGGATATCAACGGCGTGATCCGCGGCAAGCGCATTCCGCGAGACAGTCTGCTCAAGGCCTATGAAGACGGGATTTGTCTGCCTGCCTCGCTGTTTGCGCTGGACATCAACGGTAACACCATAGAAGAAACCGGATTGGGGCTGGATCAGGGCGAATCCGACCGCCTGTGTTTTCCGGTGCCCGGCACCCTGAGTCGCACCCCCTGGCAGGACAGACCCTGCGCCCAGGTGCTGATGAGCATGTTTGAAAATAACCGCGCTCCCTTTATCTATGATCCGCGCCATGTGTTGCAGCGGGTGCTGGACCGCTTTGCCGAGCTGAAGCTGACCCCGGTGGTGGCAGTGGAAACCGAGTTCTACGTGGTCGATCGGGAACGGGACGAGTGGCAGCAACTGCAACCGCCGGTATCACCGGTGACCGGCAAGCGGGACACCCAGTGCCAGGTGTATTCCCTGTCGGATCTGGATGATCACTGCGATTTTATCGAGGCCATTCACGAGGCGGCCCAGACTCAGCGTCTGCCGGTGGATACCGCCATTGCCGAGTGCGCGCCGGGTCAGTTTGAAATCAACCTCAAGCACCGGAATAACGCCATGCAGGCCTGTGACGAGGCGGTGCTGCTCAAGCGGCTGATCAAGGGGGTGGCGGCTCGTCACCAGATGGACGCCACTTTCATGGCCAAGCCCTACAACCAGGAGGCGGGGAGCGGCACTCATATTCATGTCAGCCTGCTGGACGAGCAGGGCAACAATGTGTTCAAGGGCGAGGCGGACGATCCCCTGGGCAGCGCCGTGTTGAAAAGCGCCATCGCCGGCACCCTGGGACTGATGCCGGAGTCGATGGTGATATTCGCGCCCAACGCCAACAGTTATCGCCGTTTTCAGCCCGGTTTCTATGTGCCGATGAGTCAGACCTGGGGCGCCGACAACCGCACCGTGGCGGTACGTATTCCCGGCGGCAGTGACGAGGCCCGGCGGCTGGAACACCGGGTTGCCGGCGCCGATGCCAACCCCTATCTGCTGATGGCCAGCATTCTGGCCGGCATTCATTACGGCATCACTCAGCGTCTGACCCCGCCGGAGCCGGTGGTGGGCAACGGTTATGCCTCCCATCCGCCCAGCCTGCCGTCCAGTTGGATTCAGGCTCTGGAGCAGTGGCAGCGCAACGAGCTGCTGCCGGACTATCTGGGACGGGAATTTTGCCGGGTGTATCACGCCAACCGTCATGGCGAGCGATTGCTGTTCATGCGCAATGTCAGCCCGCAGGAATTCGACTGGTATCTGCGTTCGGTCTGATGATCCGGTAACACCGTTAATCACCATGGAAGGTAACAAGATGAAAACACGACATTGGTTTGGTCTGGGCGGCGTCTGGTTCGCCTTGCTGTTATTGCTGGCGCCGGCGATCAGCCGGGCCGAAGCACCAACAATCGACATGCCCGGTCTGGTGCTGCAGGGCATCCCCTTCAGCGTGACCCTGAGCGGCGAACCCGAGCAGCCATTGTGGCTGGAGCTCGAAGGGCGGCGCCATGCGCTGACCTTTATCGACGGCGAAGCCATGGTGGAAGGGCTGTTGAGCAGCACCGATAACGCCGGGATCACCCTGGTGGACGAGGTTGGTACCGTGCTGGCCGAGGCGGACAGTCCGGCCATTGTCGCCTGGCTGTCGGTGGTGCCGGCGCTGCTGGCCATCGTGCTGGCGCTGGTGTTTCGGCAGGTGATACTGGCGTTGTTTCTGGCCATCTGTGCCGGTGGCTGGCTCAGCTATGGCATGGCCGGTGACAAGGCACTGGTCAGCGTGCTGGACTCGGTTAACGTGCATGTGCTGACTGCCGCCAGCGACTCAGAACACATGTCGATCGTGCTGTTCTGTCTGTTGATCGGCGGCATGGTGGGTATTATCTCCCGCAACGGCGGTACCGTCGGCATTGCCAATCATATCACCCGCTTCGTGCGGGGCCGACGCAGCGCCCAGACCACCACCGGACTGCTGGGCACCGCCATCTTCTTCGACGACTACGCCAACGCGCTGATCGTCGGTAATACCATGCGCAATATCACCGACAGGTTGCGTATCTCCCGGGAAAAGCTGGCCTATATCGTCGACTCCACCGCCGCCCCCGTGTCGGCCATTCTGCTGGTGACCACCTGGATTGGCTTTCAGGTGGGGCTGATCGACGAGGCACTGGGTCAGGTTGACGGTTTCGAGGGCTCGGCCTACGGGGTATTCCTCTCGGCCATCAGTTACAGCTTTTATCCGATTCTGGCCCTGCTGTTCGTGTTCATGATCAGCCTCAGCGGTCGCGACTTCGGGCCCATGCTCAAGGCCGAGATCAGGGCGGTACAGCAACAGCAGGACGCCGACGATGCGCTGACCGACCGGGAAGCCATCGCCGAAGAAGCCAGTATCGATGCCAAACCGGGCATACCGCACCGGGCGCTGAACGCCATCATTCCGATGACGGTGCTGGTGCTGACCACCCTGGGGGGCATCTGGTACACCGGCATGGAAGAGCTGGGCCACCCCGCCCAGTACCAACTGCGTGACGTGTTCGGCAACGGTGACTCTTTCACCGCCATGATGTGGGGCTCGCTGCTCAGTACCCTGGTGGCGCTGATCATGACACAGGTGCAGCGACTGCTGAGCATGGACGAAGCCGCTCATTACTGGTTTGAGGGGGTGAAGTCCATGCTGCTGCCGATCACCATACTGATGATGGCCTGGGCCCTGTCATCGGTGAACGAGTCGCTGCATACCAGCGATTATCTGGTGAGCGTGCTGAGTGACAGCCTGACGCCCGAGCTGATTCCGGTAAGCGTGTTCCTGCTGTCGGCCTTTACCGCCTTCGCCACCGGCTCGTCCTGGGGCGTCATGGGTATCATGATGCCGCTGGTGGTGCCGCTGGCCTGGGCTGTGTTGCTGCATCACGGTCTGGCCGGTGACCCCGAGTTTATGCACCTCTTCTATGCCTCTGTGGCGGCGGTGTTGGCCGGTGCAGTCTGGGGTGACCACTGTTCTCCTCTGGCGGAAACCACGCTGCTGGCCGCCATGGCCTCCGGCTGTGGTCTGGTTGAGCATGTGCGGACCCAGTTGCCCTACGCGCTGTTCGTGGGCGTGATCGCTACCCTGTTCGGCATTCTGCCGGTGGCCTATGGTCTGCCCTGGTGGCTGGGTATCGCCATCTGTGCCCTGGCCATGGCGTTGGGACTGCGAGTGTTGGGCAAACGGGCGGAAGACAGCTCGGCGAATACTATGCCGGCGGTGGTCGCCCCCCGTGCGACAACGTCGGCCGCCGACGTGGCCGGCTAGGCCGACATAGAAACTGGTTTCGAATATTGAAGGCCGGGGCGGATGCTCTGGCCTTTTTGTGGACGCCGATTACAATGGGGTCGCTCCTATTATCAACAAGGAATAACATAATGGCACCATTACGTACCCTGCTGACCTCGGCCCTGCTGCTGGGCTCCATGGCGGTATCTGCCCACAGCTACCATGGCGGCGATCTGGATATCGCTCACCCCTGGAGTCGCCCTTTGCCACCGGTAGCTACTATTGGTGTGGCGTATTTGCAGGTGACCAATAACGGTGCGGCCGACGACGTGCTGCTGGGCGCCAGCACTCCTGTCGCCGACAGGGTAGAGATCCATACCCACCAGAAAGAAGGCGAGCTGATGAGAATGCGCCAGCTGAACGAGCTGGTGATTCCGGCCGGTGGCGAGCAGACGTTGGCACCGGGTGGCCACCACCTGATGCTGATGGGCCTGAAAAAGGTACCGGCAGAAGGCGAGCGCTTTCCGCTGACCCTGCATTTCAAGCAGGCCGGTGACGTCGAGGTGGAAGTCGCGGTGGATGCGGAGCCGGCCAAAGCGCAGGGCCACGGCCACGGTCAGCATTAACCGATGTTGATCCTTTAAAGGGATAAACGAAAAAAGGAGCCCCAGGCTCCTTTTTTGTTGTTGATGCGGGCGGCTTTAGCTCAACAGTTGCTGATGGACCTTCTTGATGCAGAGGTCTTCCACGTACTCCAGCTCGGCTTCGGCGGCCGACTCGGCGGCTGTCACACTCTGCACGCCTTCCTGCAGCCACAGGCATTGGGCCTCATGCTCTATGGCCTCCAGCGCAATGTCGGCGGCAAACTCGCCGCGACGGAACACGTTAATCAGCTGCACCGGCTGATCCAGCTCGTCCAGTTCGGCGACGCAGGTCTGGCCGAGGATGACGGCGCCGGCCAGTTGCGGGTTGACCGGATGCACCTGATACCCGTGTTGCAGCAGGTATTCCATTACCTGGTAACTGGCTCGCTCCGGCCGGTTGGAGGCGCCTACCAGAGCAATGCTGCGCGTCTGATTCAGGATGCGCGCCAGGCGCTGTTGTTCGAGTTGATCCATCATGCATTCCACAGGAGTAAAAACCTCCTTATACCAGCTTGCCCGCCTGATAATCCATGATCGCCTGCTCAATTTGCTGTTCTGTATTCATGACGAAGGGTCCGTATTGCGCAATGGGTTCATTCAGCGCCTTGCCCGCCAGCAGCAGCAGGCGTCCGCCCGCATCTCCGGCCCGTAACAACAACTGGTCGCCGTCGCCGAGCAGCGCCGTATTCTCGTTGGGCAAGGCGGTGTCGCCAAGCGTGAGGCTGCCTTCAAAGGCATACACCAGCGCACTGAGACCGGCGGGAACCGGCAGCGTCAGGCATTGACCGGCCGCCAGCCGAATATCCACGATCAACGGCTGAGTGTGCTCGCTTTGTATCGGCCCGGTCAGGGTTTGTTCGTTCAGGCTCAACGAGCCCGCCAGCAGCACCAGCTCGCCGCCGTCGGCCAGTGCCATTCTCGGCAGCTCGGCGGCGGGAATATCCCGATAGCGGGCCGGCTGCATCTTGAGGGCGGCAGGCAGGTTGAGCCAGATCTGAAAGCCGCGCATACGGCCGGATTCCTGCTGGGGCATCTCGGAATGAATCACGCCCCGGCCGGCGTTCATCCACTGCACATCGCCGGCCCGCAAATGGCCTTCGTTACCCATGTGATCCCGGTGCAGCATGTGGCCGTCGAGCATGTAGGTGATGGTTTCAAAGCCCCGATGCGGATGGTCGGGAAAGCCGGCAATGTAGTCGTCGGCTTCATTCGACGAGAAGTTATCCATCATCAGAAAGGGATCCATGCGCTGTTGCCGGGTCTGGCCCAGGGCGCGCTTGAGTTTGACGCCGGCGCCGTCGCTGGTGGCTCTGGCCGGATACAACGCGATGATCGTTCTGTTGTTCATGTTCAACTCCTTACGCAAAGCGGCTTGCCCGGTCGTGGGAAGCAGACCAGTCCTGAAGCGGTCCGATGGAAATAATGCCATGGGGGTTGATGCCGGGGTGGCTGCAAAAATAATGATGGCGAATATGCGCCATGTTCAGGGTATCGGCGATGCCCGCATGCTGATAAAGGTCGCGTAAAAAACCGTACAGGTTGGGATATTCGCTTATCTTTCGACGATCGCACTTGAAATGGGTGTGGTAGACCGCATCGAAGCGGGCCAGGGTTGTCCACAGCCGAAGGTCGGCTTCGGTCAGCCGGTTACCGACGAGATAACGTTGCCTGCCCAGTCGCTGCTCCAGCCGATCCAGGCCGTTGAACAGGGCGCTGACGGCGTCGTCATAGGCCGGCTGGCGGGTGGCGAAGCCGGCCTTGTAGACGCCGTTGTTGATGGTGTCGTATACCTCGGCATTGATGTCGTCGATGTGCATCCGCAGCTCTCTGGGGTAGTAATCATCGGCCCTGGCACCGAGATGATCGAAGGCGCCGCCCAGCATGCGGATGATATCGGCAGACTCGTTGCTGACGATGGTTTGTTGCTGCTTGTCCCACAACACCGGCACCGTGACCCGGCCGGAATAACCGGGATCGGCCTTCAGGTACAGCTGATAGAGGTAGTCGAGCCCGTAAAGCGCATCGCCGGTGCTGGCCTCTAAACCGGTGTCGAAGGTCCAGCCGTGTTCGCCCATCAGCGGATGCACCACCGAGACCGATATCATGTCTTCCAGCCCCTTGAGGCTGCGCATCATCAGGGTGCGGTGCGCCCAGGGGCAGGCGAGTGACACATACAGATGATAGCGCCCGGCCTCGGCGGCAAAGCCGGATTTACCGGTCGGGCCGGCCTGGCCATCGGTGGTTATCCAGTGGCGAAACTGGCTCTCGCTGCGCTTGAAGCGACCCTGATTTTCCTCGGTGTCATACCAGACATCGTGCCAGATGCTGTCTATCAGCTTGCCCATACCGTTCTCCTCACCCGGGTGAATATGATGAGTCTAGTGTGGGTAAATCGACCGACGGATCACAGCGGATAAATTCGCCGAACTCGGTCAAAAAATATGAATGAAGCCGCAGAGTGCCGTGGCGGCACTCTGCGAGGGCGTCTTTATACCGGCAGGCTTTGCAGCCACTGCCTGAGTTGTCCGGCGGAGAGGGCGCCGGACTGGCGGGCAATTTCCTTGCCCTGTTTGAAGGCGATTAGGGTCGGAATGGAGCGAATGCCGAAGCGGGAGGCGGCGGCCTGGTGGGCCTCGGTGTCCAGCTTGGCCAGCCGTAGGTGACCGGCCACCTCGCCGGCGGCGGCCGAAAACACCGGCGCCATGCTCTGGCAGGGGCCACACCAGGGCGCCCAGAAGTCGACCACCAGCGGCAGGGTTTCGTTTGCCAGCAGCCGGTCCATCAGGGGGCCGTCCAGCGCCAGCGGTTGGGACGGCAGCAGCGGCGCCTTGCATTTACCGCATTGGGGCGCCTGTTGCAGGCGCTCGCCGGGCACCCGGTTTTTGGCCTGGCAGGTCGGGCAAATCAGAAAATGGTCGCTCATGGTTACATCCAGTCGGCCAGTTGATAGGTCAGGGTGTACTGCTCGCCAACCAGCTCCAGCTGCTGGCCCTGATTGTTGACGGTGGCGCCCTGACCCAGGGTTTGCAGCACGGCGGTTTCTACCTGCTGCGCCTCGGGTGCGCAGGCCATTTTGGTACTGGCCAGCGGATCGGCCTTCAGCTGGTTCTGCTCCAGGGTGGCGCTGCCGAAGAAGCGGTTGCAGCCGGCCATGCCGTTAATGCTGAAATGCTCGGCAATCTCCAGATCCGATTTAATCTCCGGATTGACGGCCACGCCGTTGATGGCGACCAGATTCCAGTGGTGGTGCATGAGGTCGGACTCGACCACCTTGAGGCCACCGCTGCAGGCGGTCAACAGCAGGGTGGTAGCGGCGATAATGGTTGTTTTCATGATGATTCCTCAGTTTATTTGATTGTTACAGGGCTGATTACGAGACAGTTGTTGCAGGTTGTCCAGGGTGACTCGGGCGATGGCGGTCAGCGCCTCCAGAGTCAGAAAGGCCTGGTGGCCGGTCAGGATCACGTTGGGATAGGTCGACAGCAGATGAAAGGTGTCATCGTGGATGATTTCACAGGACTTGTCGGCAAAAAACAGGTTCTCTTCTTCCTCGTACACGTCCAGCCCCAGGGCGCCAATCTTGCCGCTGTTGATGGCCTCGATGGCATCAACGGCGTTGAGCAGGCCGCCCCGGCTGGTGTTGATGATCATCACCCCGTCCTGCATCTGGCTGAAGCTTTGTTGGCATAGCAGATGATAGTTGTCCTGCAGCAGCGGGCAGTGAAGGCTGATCACCCTGGCTTCGCGAAACAGTTGCGCGAGTGACACGTAGCGGGCCCCGAGGGCGAGCGCTTCGGGATTTTCGACCGGGTCGTGTACCAGCAGCTTCATGCCCAGCCCCTGCAGAATACGCAGGGTAGCCAGGCCTATTTTGCCGGTCCCTATGATGCCGGCGGTCTTGCCGTGCATGTTGAAGCCGACCAGACCGTTAAGCGAGAAGTTCGCATCCCGGGTGCGCTGGTAGGCCTTGTGGATATGACGGTTGAGGGTCAGCATCAGACCCACCGTGTGCTCGGCCACCGCTTCCGGCGAATAGGCCGGCACTCGCACCACCTTGATGCCGGCGGTCCTGGCCGCATCCAGATCCACGTTGTTGTAGCCGGTACAGCGCAGGGCGATGAAACGCACGCCGGCCGAGGCCAGGGTGGCGATGACGTCGGCATCCAGCTTGTCGTTCACAAACACGCATACCGCATCAAAGCCCTGGCAGAGCGAGGCGGTCTGGGCTTCCAGCCGCACCTCGAACCAGGTGATATCGAAGTCATAGCCCCGATTGTGTTCGGCAAAAGGCTGCCGCATATAAGGCTGGCTGCTGAAAAAGGCGACTTTCACCGCGGCGGCTCCAGAAATGGGGAATGATTCAAGGATAGTGAACAGCCTGCGGCGCTTTTTCAAGGCCGGGTTCCGGGATGCCAGTAACGTTCCGGCAGCGTGCGAGTGGATTCGGTCAAATCCGGATTGGCGAGATCCAATCGCAATCGCGATTGTTGCAGTACCGGCAGGCTGGCGCGGATCGGCGGGTACTGCTCGAACAGGGCGATAAAACTGCCATCCCGGTAAGCTCGATCCAGCCCTAGGGTCAGGGCGTCGGCCAGTTCCGGGTATTCGGGGCTGACGAAAAAATAAATGGCGAAGGGGTAATGCAGCAACAGGCGAGGTTCGGCCATCAGCAGTGGATACTGCGCGGTGGCGGTGGTCAGCTCGGCATGGGCTTCCACCAGGCTGCGCGGGTAATAATCCACCTGCTGGTTGCGATTCAGCATGTCGAGAATGGTATGGCTCGGGGCGGCACTGATGTTCAGCCCCGCCTGTTTGAGAATGTCTATATCGCCCCAGCCGATGCCCTGCACGCCGGTAAAGGACGCCAGCTCGCTCAGACTCTGTACTCGGCTGAACTCCTGCTGCCGGGTCTGGTTGATCAGCAGCAGCCGAAATCCGGACAGACCGCGCAGCAGTGGTATTCGTACCGGCAACAGTTGTCGCTCGTATTCGCGGGTGGTGCCGGCCCAGAACAGATTGATCGGTTTGCCATCGCGCAGCTTCAGCGCCAGCTGTGGTTGGGTTTCGTTCAGTGCTACCGGATGGATAGTAAAGTCTTCACCGCTTTTTTCCAGCGCCAGGGTCAGCAGTTGCCGATAGTAGGAATACAGGGGCGGAAGAGGCTCGGGTTGGGGAATATTGGCCGTCAGTGCTGCCTGTGCCGACAGGCTGAGCAGGGCAAGCAGCGATAGCAGCAATGTCTTCATGGCGGTTGCCCCCCGATAATCCCGGTAAGTGCGTGAGCTCATACCTTGTTATAGACACAATTCACCGGGCCGGCAGGGCGTTTCCCTGCGCACGCTTTTTTTGTGTGCCAGCCGCTGATCGTCATGCAGGAGAAATCGTGGGCGGTGACGAAGGCTGAAAGCAGGAAAAGCCGGCCTCGATGATGATGCCGAGTTCAACCCGGTGCTCGAGCGGCGGGCATGACAGAGATGAGCTGATGTGATGGTTTATCAGACGTTTGGTGTGAAAAACAATCAGCTTTCTGGCCGGGAGGCGGGAATCGACGGCAGCAGCTGGCTAATATAGGGCTTGAGCTTAAAAAGGGCTTGCAACAATAGCGTCATTTCGGTAAATTCTCGCCCCGTTGACGGCATGTAGCGCAGCTTGGTAGCGCACTTCGTTCGGGACGAAGGGGTCGGAGGTTCGAATCCTCTCATGCCGACCAAATCCTCAAAAAGGGCTCATCATTTGATGAGCCCTTTTTGTTTTCCGCTTTTCGTCATTCTGCTGCCGTATGCGACGCGCACGCTGCGGCTTGGGGCTCGCTTTGAGCCCCGGCTATCGCTTATTCGGTAACCTCGACCTCCTGGCCGTTAAAGCTGACGCGTTGTCCTGCCACTATCTTGCAGCGCTTGCGCAACTCGATCTCGCCGTTAACCTGCACCAGCCCGTCGTCGATCACCATCTTGGCCACGGCACCGGAGTCACACCAGCCGAGCACTTTCAGCAGGTTGTGCAGGGGAATGAAGGGATGCCCTTCCAGGCTGAATTGTTCGTTCATTGCGAGTCCTTGTTCTAGTTTAAAATATTGAATTTTTGCCGCCGCTGTAGCTGCCTGTGCTGGAAATAGGCAAAATACCGGGTTGAGTGTATTAGATCTTTGTCATCTACCAACATATTGGGCATCATTGCGGCATCGCGCCCAGACCGCCACCCCGGCTTGCAATACCGGCCAGACTCCGTTCAGACTCATTATGAGCTCGCCTCTGCGGGTTCACCTGTGCCATTCTTGGTGCAGGAAGGTCTGTTTGCCGGCGCTGGCCACTGTCTTACGCGGCATTTTTTGTATCAGTTATTTGACCAAGAGGTGATTATGTCCGGATTACTGCCCAATATCGACCCCGATGGCCTGCTGGAATACTCGGTAGTTTATACCGATAGATCCCTGAACCATATGTCCCAGCGTTTCCAGCAGGTGATGCGTGATATCTCCGCCAGCCTGAAGGAGCTGTATCAGGCTCACTCGGTGGTGGTTGTGCCCGGCAGCGGCACCTTCGGCATGGAAGCGGTGGCGCGTCAGTTTGCTACCGACCAGGATTGCCTGATCATTCGCAATGGCTGGTTCAGCTATCGCTGGAGCCAGATTTTCGAAGCCGGCAAGATTCCGGCGTCCGAAACGGTACTCAAGGCTCGAGCCATCGAGCAGGGCCCGCAGGCGGCGCTGGCTCCCGCGCCCATCGAGGAAGTGGTGGCCACCATCAAGGCCAACAAGCCGGGCATGGTGTTTGCCGCGCACGTGGAAACCGCCGCCGGCATGGTGCTGCCGGATGATTACATCAAGGCGGTGGCCGATGCGGTACACGAAGTGGGCGGTCTGTTTGTGCTCGACTGCATTGCCTCCGGCACCATCTGGGTAGACATGAAAGCCTGCGGCGTCGACATTCTGCTCAGCGCCCCCCAGAAAGGCTGGAGCAGCTCGCCCTGCTGTGGTCTGGTGATGATGAGCGAGCGGGCCCGCGCACGTATCGAGCAGACCCAGAGCACCAGCTTTGCCTGTGATCTGAAAAAATGGCTGCAAATCATGGAAACCTACGAGCAGGGTGGCCACGCCTATCACGCCACCATGCCGACCGATGCCCTGGCGCAGTTCCGCGATACCATCAAGGAAACCGGCGGTCTGGGCTTTGCCGAGATGAAGCAGCGTCAGCAGCAGCTGGGTGACCGGGTACGCGCCCTGCTGGCCGCGCGTGGCATCAAGAGTGTGGCGGCCGACGGCTTTGCGGCACCGGGTGTTATCGTTTGCTACACCAACGATGCCGGGATCAAAAACGGCAGCAAGTTCGCTGCCGAAGGGCTGCAGATTGCCGCCGGCGTACCGCTGGCGTGCGACGAGCCGGCCGATTTCCAGACCTTCCGTATCGGTCTGTTCGGTCTCGATAAGCTGCAGGATGTGGATCGCACCGTCGCCACCTTCGAGCAGGCGCTGGACAAGGTGCTGCAGGGCTAATCACCCGGCATCACCAAATAGCGTCAAGCTATATAACAACAAGGCCGCCGATGGGCGGCCTTGTTGTTTTCGGCTCTGAATCCTGACACTCGGCTTTTACCCTGGCACCCGCCCCGGGCCTTTCTCTCTTCTGCCGCCTTCCGTTGTCATTGCCGTCGTTTCATTCCCTTCGTCTTGAGCGATGGATGACGGCTGTGCTCTCCTCATCGCTTTGAAAGATGAAGCTTTTCTGAAAGCCTTGTCTATACAAGTGCGCCGCATAATACCGCCTTCCTTAATAAATCCTTTAATAACAGTATTTTGAAAGTCTTCTGCTCACTACAACAGTGGCGGCTGTTCATCCGGTTGACTTAATTCTTCAATAAAACCGTCATCTTCGACCACCAGTATGGCCCTCGAACCTATCGTGAGGCTGCTAGCAATGAACAAGATCATTGAGGTCAGAAGTCTGAGCAAGACCTTTGACAATAAAAAAGCGCTGAAAGAGATCAGTCTGGAGATTTCCCACCCGGGGATCACCGCGTTGCTGGGGCCGTCCGGCTCGGGCAAATCCACACTGCTGCGTCACCTGAGCGGCCTGGTATTTTCCGATCATAAGGAAGGAACCGAGGTCCGGGTGATGGGAGAGCTGGTGCAATCCCGGGGCAAGGCGGCGCCACAGGTGCGTCGCTGTCGAGCCCGTGCGGGTTACATCTTCCAGCAATTCAACCTGGTGAACCGCATGAGTGTGCTGACCAATGTGTTGATTGGGGCGCTGAGCTCCACCGCCAAGTGGCGCACCCTGACCGGCTGTTTCACTCAAGAGCAGCAACAGCAGGCCATGGCGGCATTGGAGCGGGTGGGCATGGCGGATTATGCCCACCAGCGGGTGTCTACCCTGTCCGGTGGTCAGCAGCAGCGGGTAGCCATTGCCCGTTCACTGATGCAGAAGGCGCGCATCATCTTTGCCGACGAACCCATAGCCTCGCTCGACCCCGAGTCGGCGCGCACCGTGATGGAGCTGCTCAAGGACATCAACGAACAGGAAGGCATTCCCGTCGTCGTGACCCTGCATCAGGTGGATTACGCGCTGAAATACTGCCAGCAACTGGTGGCCCTGCGTGAAGGTGAAGTCTTCTATCAGGGCGCGGCGGCCGACATCGGCGAACAGGCGTTGGCGGCGCTGTACACCAAGGCACCCACCACCGACACCATGCCGGCCCCGGTAACTCGGCCGCTACGACCCAACCCTGCTTTTGCATCCCGTTCCATTCAAGGACAACTGTCATGATACGCACATTGAGAAAGTTCGCCGGTGGTGCCTCGTTACTGGCCGCCATGATCGCCACCCCGGCACTGGCCGAGGACGCGCCCTTGTCGACCATCAACTTCGGCATTATCTCCACCGAATCCCAGCAGAATCTCAAGCAGCACTGGGAACCCTTCCTCGCCGACATGGAGCAGCAGCTGGGCATCGAGGTGGAAGCCTTCTTCGCACCCGATTACGCCGGCATCATTCAGGGTATGCGCTTCGACAAGGTCGACATTGCCTGGCTGGGCAACAAGTCGGCGATGGAAGCGGTTGACCGGGCCGGCGCCGAAATTTTTGCCCAGACGGTGCGTGCCGATGGCCAGCCCGGTTACTGGAGCCTGCTGATCGCCCACAAGGACAGCCCGCTGAACACGGTGGACGACGTGCTGGCGCAGCGCAAGGAGCTGACGTTTGGTAACGGCGATCCCAATTCTACCTCCGGTTTTCTGGTGCCTTCCTATTATGTGTTTGCCCAGAACCAGGTTTCTGCCCAGGAGTTCAAGCGCACCCTCAATTCCAGCCACGAGGTGAACGTGTTTGCGGTGCTCAACAAGCAGGTGGATGTGGCCACCAACAACACCGAAAGCCTGGAGCGTTTCGCCCAGCACAGCCCCGAGAAGGTGAAAAACATCAAGGTGTTGTGGAAGTCACCGCTGATCCCGGCCGACCCCATCGTCTGGCGCAAGAATCTGCCGGAAGCCACCAAGCAGGTGGTGTACGACTTCTTCATGCAATACGGCCAGTCCGGTGACAAGCAGCAGAAGAAGATTCTGGAACAGCTTGAATGGGCCTCTTTCTCTCCTTCCAGCGACATGCAGCTGCTGCCCATCCGTCAGCTGCAACTGTTCAAGAATCTGCAAGTACTGGAAAACAACGAGGCCGATGCGGCCGACATTAATCAGGTAAAAATGGAACTGGCGGTGCTGAATCGTCAGATGTCTGCCCTGGAAGCCATGACCAACTAAAGACCGACCCGGAGCCGGAATGACCGGCTCCGTGAGGTCAGCGGAGACTGAAAATGAATACTGACGTCGTTACCCGGCCTGAACCGGGGTCGCGCCTGGGGCAAATGGTCAAGTGGATGCTGCTGGCGCTGGTGCTGGCCTGGGCCTGGCAGGGCGCCGAAATGAACCCGGCGGTGCTGGTGCAGGATGCCGGCAACATGGCCGAGCTGGCCGCCGACTTTTTTCCGCCGGACTTTACCCACTGGCAGCTATATCTGAAAGAAACCCTGGTCACCTTGCAGGTGGCGCTGTGGGGCACGCTGCTGGCCATCGTGCTGGCGGTTCCCTTCGGTTTGTTGTGTGCCGACAACCTGTTTCCCCAGTGGGTGTGTCAGCCGATGCGCCGGCTGATGGATGCGGCCCGGGCCATCAACGAAATGGTATTTGCCATGCTGTTTGTGGTGGCGGTGGGGCTGGGTCCTTTTGCCGGGGTGCTGGCGCTGTTCGTACATACCACCGGCGTGCTGGCCAAGCTGTTTTCCGAGGCGGTGGAAGCGATAGAGCCGGGCCCCATCGAGGGGGTGCGGGCCACCGGCGCCACCAAGCTGGAAGAAATTCTCTACGGCGTGCTGCCTCAGGTGATTCCGCTGTGGATCTCCTATTCGCTCTACCGTTTCGAGTCCAACGTACGCTCGGCCACCGTGGTCGGCATGGTGGGGGCCGGCGGCGTCGGGGTCTTGCTGTGGGAAGCGATTCGCAGTTTTCAGTTCGAACAGACGGCGGCCATCATGCTGGTGGTGATCGTGACCGTGAGCCTGCTCGATGTGGCCTCGCAGACCATTCGCAAACGCTATATCTGATTTATTTAGCCGGGCTTGTCTAGACAAGATCGGCGAATAAACAGGCCAGAGGAAAGGGGGAAGCATGCGCGTCTACCAGGTTATTTACCGGCAACTGGAAGCGGATATTCACCGGTATTTCAAGGCGGGTGATTACCTTCCGCCCGAAATGCAGCTGGCCGAGCGCTTTGGAGTCAATCGCCACACGGTACGGCGAGCCATCGACGAGCTGGTGGCCAATGGCCTGATTCAGCGCCATCAGGGCAAGGGCAACATGGTGTTGCGCCAGCCGCATCTCTACAAGCTGCACGATGGGGCTCACTTCACCGGCAACTTTCTGGAGCAGGGCTCTCTGCCCAGCTGCCAGGTGATCGGCGCCCGTCTGATACCGGTTACTGCCCGACTGGCGCACGAATTACAGCTGGGCCAGCAGCAGAAGATTATTTACATACAAACACTGCGGAAAACGGAAAACATTCCCCGCTCCGTCATCCACCATTATTTGAGCAACCCGGAGTGGTGGCCGGTATTAAAACAATTTCAGCAAGGTTCCCTGCACGAGTTTTTAAAACGAACGCTGGATATCGAGCTGAAAAGAAAGTCGACCCGTCTGGGGGCCAGAATACCCTCCGGTGAAGAAAGTCGTTTATTGCAGATCAACAAGTCCATTCCGGTGATGCGGATTAAAACCCAGAACCAGCTTAAAGGAACGGAACAGATAGCGGAGTTTTCCGTGAGTTCGGCTCGTTCCGATTTAATTGAATATGTCGTGGAGCACTAAATGAATACACCACAACGCAAACAATGGATGTCGGTATTGGCCCGAACATCGTTTTCGGCACTGCAAAGCGGCTGGCAAGCCCTGCAGTTGACCCCTGAGTACCAGTTGATTCGGGCTCCCGAGATTGGCCTGGCCCAGGTTCGGGCCCGCATGGGCGCCACCGGCCGGCTGTTCAACCTCGGCGATGTCACCATTACCCGGGCGGTGGTCAAGCTGAACAGCGGCGAGCTGGGCTACAGCTACCTGCGCGGTCGCAACAAACCCCATGCGGAGTTGGCGGCCTTGATTGATGCGCTGATGCAAACCCGCAGCGGGCATGAAGTGTTGGACAAGGGGCTGATTGCTCCGCTGGCGGCGCAGAGGGCAGAGCAGGAAGCCGCTACTCGCCAGCAAGTGGCGGCCAGCAAGGTGGACTTTTTTACCATGGTGCGGGGAGAAGACGAATGACCATGATCACCACGGCATTTGCGGATGCCATTCACGACAGTCAGGTCTGCTTTCGCCGCCTGCTGAAGGCGATGTCGGAGCCGGGCACCCGGGTCGAACTGGACCGCGCCGGCCGTTTCGGCAACCTGAGTGCCGGTTGCGTGCAGACACTGCTGACCCTGGCCGACAGCGGCACCCGGCTCTGGTTATCGCCGGCGCTGCGGCAGGATGACGCCGTGCTCGAGAATCTTCGCTTTCATGTGGCGGCGCCGCTGAGTAGCGACGCCGCCGAGGCCGACTTTGCGGTATTGGCCGGTGCCGACCTGGACGACTGCGGCGCGCTGTTGAGTCGCCTGCCGGTGGGCAGTGAAGAATACCCGGATCAGGGCGCCACCCTGCTGATCGAAACCGACTCGCTGGACCGGGGCGTCGAGGTCACCCTGTCGGGGCCGGGCATTCCCGATACTCGGCGTATTTTTCTGGGACAGGTGCCCGAGGCACTGGTGCGTTTTTTGAGTGAGCGGGATGCGGCCTTCCCGCTGGGTATCGACCTGATGCTGGTGTGCGACCGGGAACTGGTTGCCATTCCGCGTACCACCCGAGTGGAGAGATAAGCATGTATGTAGCAGTGAAAGGGGGCGAAAAAGCCATTGCCGCGGCACACCAACTGCAGGCGAAGAAACGACGGGGCAATACCGAAAGGCCCGAAATCAGCGTGGCCCAGGTAGAAGAGCAGCTGGCCGGCGCGGTAGACAGAGTAATGACCGAAGGCGGCGTCTACGACAAGGAACTGGCGGCGCTGGCGGTCAAGCAGGCGGGTGGCGATTTGGTGGAGGCGATTTTTCTGCTGCGCGCCTATCGCACCACCTTGCCTCGACTGGCGACGACCGAGCCGGTCGATACCGCCGCCATGCGCATCGCGCGCCGTATTTCGGCGACCTACAAGGATCTGCCCGGTGGCCAGTTGCTGGGGCCGACCTATGACTATACCCACCGCTTGCTGGACTTTACCCTGCTGGCCGACGGCGAGCATCCGGGGCCTGAGTCGGTGGCGACAGAGCCGGAAGCCTGCCCCCAGGTGGCCGGTATTCTCGAGCAGCTAGAGCTGATGGTGACGGAAACCGACAACGGCGAAACGCCGGCCGATATCACCATGGCACCAGCTACGTACCCCTGCGACCGCTCCGCCCGTTTGCAGCAACTGGTGCGCGGTGACGAAGGCTTTCTGCTGGCATTGGGTTATTCCACCCAGCGTGGCTATGGCCGCAACCATCCCTTCGCCGGCGAAATCCGCTGTGGTGAAGTGACCCTGGAACTGGTGCCGGAAGAGCTGGGCTTTGCCATCGATATCGGTGACATCGAGCTGACCGAGTGTCAGATGATCAACGGCTTTGTCGGCGACAAGCAGCAAAAGCCGGCCTTTACCCGCGGTTACGGCCTGACCTTCGGCTTTGGCGAACGCAAGGCGATGTCGATGGCGCTGGTAGACCGGGCACTGCAGGCGCCGGAATACGGTGAGCAGGTGGCCGGACCGGCCCAGGACGAAGAATTTGTGCTGGCCCATGCGGACAACGTCGAAGCCTCGGGCTTTGTGTCACACCTGAAGTTGCCGCACTACGTGGATTTTCAGGCCGAACTGGAGCTGCTGCGCAAGATGCGGCGGGAACACGAACAAACGCATGGCCCGGCAGCCGGCCGGGCAGGGGAGCAGGCATGATGACTCACCAGACCACCACCGATGCACAGCATCACGGCTACAACTACGCCTACCTGGATGAACAGACCAAGCGCATGATTCGTCGGGCGCTGCTGAAAGCGGTGGCCATACCCGGCTATCAGGTGCCCTTCGGCGGCCGGGAAATGCCCATGCCCTACGGCTGGGGTACCGGCGGCGTGCAGCTGACGGCGGCGGTGATTGGCCGCGACGATACCCTCAAGGTGATCGACCAGGGCGCCGACGACACCACCAATGCGGTGTCCATTCGTTCCTTCTTCCAGCAGGTGGCTCAGGTGAACACCACCGAGGTGACCACAGAGGCCACGCTGATCCAGACCCGCCACCGCATTCCGGAAACCGCCCTCGGGCCGGATCAGATCCTGGTGTATCAGGTGCCGATTCCCGAGCCGCTGCGCTTTATCGAGCCGCGCGAAACCGAAACCCGCAAAATGCACGCACTGGAAGAGTACGGCATCATGCACGTCAAACTGTATGAAGACATCGCCCGTTACGGCCATATCGCCACCGCCTATGCCTACCCGGTGCAGGTCAATGACCGCTACATCATGGATCCCTCGCCGATTCCCAAGTTCGACAATCCCAAGATGGACATGATGCCGGCGCTGCAACTGTTTGGCGCCGGTCGGGAAAAGCGCATCTATGCCGTTCCGCCCTATACCCGGGTCAAGAGCCTCGACTTCGAGGATCATCCCTTCGAGATTCAGCAGTGGGACGAGCCCTGTGATATCTGCGGCTCCACCGACAGCTTCCTCGACGAGGTGGTGACCGACGATCAGGGCAGTCGGGTCTTTATCTGCTCCGATACCGATTATTGCCGTCAGCAGCAGGAGAAACAGTCATGAATCAGCCCGTATTATCCGCTCCGAAGGCCGACATCAAGGCCCGGCCGGAAATCACCATCAAGGTGAAGGAACAGCCGCTGCTGTCGGTGCAGAACCTCAGCAAACTCTACGCGCCGGGCAAGGGCTTCAGCGAGGTGTCGTTCGATCTCTACCCGGGCGAAGTACTGGGTATCGTCGGCGAGTCCGGCTCCGGTAAAAGTACTCTGCTGCAGGCTATTTCCGGTCGCCTGGCCCCGGATGAGGGCGAAGTGCTCTATCTGCGTGGCAGCGCCGACAGCCAGTTGCAGCAGGTGGTCAGCCTGTATCGAATGGCCGAAAGCCAGCGCCGGCAATTGCTGCGCACCGACTGGGGCGTGGTGCACCAGCATCCGCTCGACGGGCTGCGGCCGCGGGTATCGGCCGGCGGCAATATCGGCGAACGGCTGATGGCGGTGGGCCAGCGCCACTACGGCAGCATTCGCGAGCAGGCGCTGCAGTGGCTGCAGGACGTGGAAATTCCCGTCGACCGCATCGACGATATGCCGGTGACCTTTTCCGGTGGCATGCAGCAGCGGCTGCAGATTGCCCGCAACCTGGTGACCCATCCCAAGCTGATTTTCATGGATGAGCCCACCGGCGGACTGGACGTGTCGGTACAGGCACGCCTGCTGGATCTGTTGCGCCGACTGGTGTCCGAGCTGGGGCTGGCGGTGGTGATCGTCACCCACGATCTGGCGGTGGCCCGCCTGCTGGCGCACCGGCTGATGGTGATGAAACAAAGCCGGGTGGTGGAAACCGGGCTTACCGATCAGGTGCTGGACGATCCGCAGCATCCCTATACCCAGTTACTCGTGTCTTCTGTACTGCAAAGCTAGGAGCGGTCATGACTTTCGCATTAAACGTTTCGAATGTTCGCAAAACCTTCGTTTTGCACAACCAGAATGGCATTCGGCTGCCGGTATTGGCCGGTGCTTCCTTTTCGGTCGGGCAGGGGGAATGTGTAGTACTTCACGGTCGCTCCGGCACCGGCAAGTCCACTCTGCTGCGTACCCTGTACGGCAACTACCTGACCGACAGTGGCCGCATCGAGGTACAGCATCAGGGACAACTGCTGGACATGACTCAGGCGCCGCCGCGCACTTTGGTCAATGTGCGCCGCCACACCATCGGCTGGGTCAGCCAGTTTCTGCGGGTGATTCCCCGTATCAGCGCGCTGGAGGTGGTAATGCAGCCGATGATCGAGCAGGGGGGCAACCGGGCCGAGGCCCGGGCCCGTGCCGAGCGGCTGCTGACCCGGCTCAACGTGCCGGAGCATCTGTGGGCGCTGGCGCCGGCGACCTTTTCCGGCGGCGAGCAGCAGCGGGTAAACATTGCCCGGGGCTTTATCGCCGACTATCCGATTCTGCTGCTCGACGAGCCGACCGCCTCGCTCGATGCGACCAACCGGGCGGTGGTGGTGGAGCTGATTCGGGAAGCCAAGGCCCGGGGCGCAGCCATCGTCGGCATCTTTCATGATGAAGACGTGCGCGAGCAGGTGGCCGACCAGCTCTACGAAATCCAGCCCGACAGCAACCACCAGACTGCCACAGCGCAAGAGGAGCATTCCGCATGATTATTACCAATGTGAACCTGGTTCTGGAAAACGAAGTGGTGCCGGGCTCGGTCGAGGTTATCGATGGCGAGATCCGGGCCCTGGCCGACAGCCCGAGCCGCCAGCCGGGCGCCATCGACGGCAACGGTGGCTGGTTGCTGCCCGGCCTGGTGGAGCTGCATACCGACAACCTGGACAAGCATTTTACTCCACGGCCCAAGGTCAGCTGGCCGCCCTTTGGCGCCATGCGCGCCCACGATGCCCAGGTGGTGGCGTCGGGCATCACCACGGTACTGGATGCGGTGGCCATCGGCGACGAGCGGGACGGCGGCACCCGCCAGGACAACCTCGACAAGATGATTCATACGGTGGTGAACAGCGAACGGCAGGGCCTGAACCGGGCCCAGCATTTGCTGCACCTGCGCTGCGAGCTGCCCCACGACACCACGGTGCCGCTGTTCGAGCATTATCTGGAGCTGCCGGAGGTTCGGCTGGTGTCGCTGATGGATCATTCCCCCGGCCAGCGCCAGTTTGTCAACATGGTAAAGTACCGGGAATACTATCAGGGCAAATACCGGCTCAACGATCAGCAGATGCAGGAATTCGAGCAGAGTCAGCTGGCGTTGTCTGCCCGCTGGTCGGCGCCCAACCGGGCGGAAATTGCCCGCCAGTGCCGAGAGCGGAATATTTCCCTCGCCAGCCATGACGATGCCACCTCGTCCCATGTGCTGGAGTCGCATCAGCTGGGCATGGTGATTGCCGAATTCCCGACCACGGTCGAGGCGGCCACCGCCTCGCATCAGCATGGCCTGATGGTGATGATGGGCGCGCCCAATGTGGTGCGCGGGGGCTCCCATTCCGGTAATGTGGCCGCCCACAAACTGGCGGCGCTGGGTGTGCTGGATGTGCTGTCGTCCGACTATTATCCGGGCAGCCTGCTCGAGGCGGTGTTCCTGCTGGCCGACGACGAGCGCAACGGTCTGGGGCTGGCAGAAGCCACCCGGCTGGCTACGGCGAATCCGGCCCGCTCGCTGGGGCTGACCGACCGAGGTGTACTGGCGGAAGGGCAGCGGGCCGATCTGGTGCTGGTGCAGCGCCACCAGGGGCAGGTGTATCCCACCCGGGTATGGTGCCGGGGCGAGCTGGCCTACTGACAGGAGTGCGAGGATGAGCAGCGGAACAGGACGACTGTTTTATGTGATGGGGCCCTCGGGCGCCGGCAAAGACAGCTTTATGCAGGCGGTGCGTGAACACTGGGGCGAAGGCCTGCTGGTGGCGCACCGTTACATTACCCGGGCCGCCTCGGCGGGGGGAGAAAACCATATCGAGTTGTCCGAGCCGGAATTCAGTGCGCGTCAGGAACTGGGGTTGTTTGCCCTCAGCTGGGCCGCCAACGGCCATCGTTATGGGGTTGGGCGAGAAATTGAAAGCTGGCTGGCCTCGGGCCTGGATGTGATGGTCAATGGCTCCCGTGAATATCTGCCGCAGGCGCGGGCCAGGTTTGCCGAGCGGCTGGTGCCGGTGATGATCAGCGTGGACAGCGACACCCTGGGCCGCCGACTGCGGGCCCGGGGGCGGGAAAGCGAAGCGGACATCATTCGGCGGCTGGAGCGGGCTTCGGCGCTGGAGCTCGCCCTGCCGGACGACGCCTGGCGGCTGGACAACAGCGGTGCCCTGACCGACACCCTGCGGCAGTTTCGGCGTTATCTACAGGCGTTGCCGGCATGATGCGGCTAACCCTGCTGGGCACGGGGGCGGCCGGCGGCATGCCGCTGTATGGCTGCGACTGCCGGTATTGTACTCAGGCTCATGCCGAACCAGCGCTGGGCCGTGAGCCTTGCTCGGCCCTGCTGGAGTGGCAGGGAAAGCGGCTGCTGATCGACGGCGGCCTGATGGATCTGCACCGGCGCTTTGCGCCGGGCAGCCTGGAGGGCATTCTGCTGACCCATTTTCATGTGGATCATGTGCAGGGGTTGTTTCATCTGCGCTGGGGCCGCAGTGCACCGATACCGGTGTGGTGCCCGAACGATTCGGCCGGTTGCGCCGACCTGCTCAAGCATCCCGGCTGTCTGGATTTTCGGCCGCCGCTGCAGCACGGGCAGCAATGGCAGCTGGGCGAGTTGAGCATAACTCCGCTCGATCTGGTGCACTCCCGCCCGACCCTGGGGTATCTGTTTCACTTTGGCGAGCGCCGACTAGCCTATCTGACCGATACTCTGGGGTTGCCGGCGGACAGCAGCCGTTGGTTGCATGCTCAGCCAACACTGGATGCGGTGGTGATCGACTGCAGCTTTCCTCCCGGCAGCGAGGGCCGCAACCACAACGCACTGGAACAGGTGCTGGAACTGCATGACAGCCTGCGACCCAAGCAGATGATCCTGACTCATATCGGCCATGATTTTCATGTCTGGTTGCAGCAGCATGATCTGCCTAACGGGGTGACGGCGGGGTGGGACAACATGGTGATTGAGCTGAAAGGCGAGACGGTATCGCGCTGACGATGATGTCTGGTGATGCAATCTGGTAATAAAAAAAGGCCGCCAATGGGCGGCCTTGTTGTTGCTGGTGCCGGATCAGGCGGGTTGGGTTTTGGCCTTGATGGCATCAAACACGGAGCTGTGCTCCTCGGGTTGCTGCAGCCGGAAGTGCGCTATCTGCTGACTCAGATCGCGCGAGGCGCCCAGTACCCGGTGGCTGGTTTGTGAAATCAGCTCACTCACCTGCAGCGCTTCCTGCGAGCCTTCGTTGATGTGCAGCAGGTTGCGGTTGATCTCTTCGGCCACGGCAGACTGCTCTTCCGAGGCGGTGGCGATCTGGGCGTTCATGTCGTTGATGCGCTGCACCTCGTCCAGAATCTTCTCCAGATCCTTGCCGGCGGCACGCACCACATCGACGCTGATACCGGCCTGTTCCTGACTGCTTTGCATGTGCTCGACCACGGTGCCGGCATGGCTCTGCAGTTGCTGGATCATGCGCTGAATTTCACCGGTCGAGTCCTGGGTGCGTTGCGCCAGCGAGCGCACCTCGTCGGCCACCACGGCAAAACCGCGGCCGGATTCACCGGCCCGGGCGGCCTCGATGGCGGCGTTCAGGGCCAGCAGGTTGGTCTGCTCGGAGATGGTACGAATCACCTCGACCACTGAGCCGATTTTCTGGGTCTGGCCTTCCAGCTCGCGCATGGCATTGTCGGCCTGAGTGACCGACTCGGCCAGGTGCAGCATGGTATCGATACTGCGGGCAACGTCATCGTGCCCCATGCGGGCCTCGGTGTTGGCGTGATCGGCAGCCTGAGAGGCATCGTTGGCGTAGCGGGCCACTTCGTGCACGGTGGCGTTCATTTCGTTCATGGCGGTGGCCACCTGATCCACCTCGGAAAATTGCGCCTGCATGCTGGCGCGGGTTTGCTGGCTCTTGACGCTCAGCCCTTCCGCTTCATCATCGAGGGTCGCCGAGGCATTGCGTACCTTCTGCAGCAAGGTACACAGCTGCTCACCCATGGTATCGACCCCGCGCGACAGCTGACCGATTTCATCTTCGCGGGTCGAGTGGGTACGAACACTCAAGTCGCCCTTGCCGAACTGCTGCACCACATCCAGTACCCGCGCTACCGAGAAGGTCAGCGAACGGCTGATCAGCGCCACCACAATCAGTGCCAGCGCCATGACCAGTGCCATCAACAGCAATGACTTGGTGGCCTGCTGCCAGAACAGGGTGTCGATGTCACTCAGGTAGACGCCGCTGCCGATGACCCAGCCCCAGGGGGTAAAGCCCTGCACATAAGACACCTTCTGCTGTGGCGAGTCGAACTGGGGGCCGATGTAGCTGTATTCCACAAAACCGGCGCCTTTCTGTTTGACCCGTTGCACCATGGCCTGCCAATGGTACTGACCATCGGCGTCTTGCACCTGGGTCATGTCCTTGCCTTCGGCTTCGGGTTTGATCGGATGCAGTACCAGGCGATGCTGCATGTCGTTGATCCACATGTAGCCGTCGCTGCCATAGCGCAGGGCTCCCACCGCCTGCTTGGCCAGGCGCTTGCTTTCTTCTTCGCCCAGCGTCTGGCGTTGGGCATAGTAGTAACCGACCAGTGACGCTGCCGTTTCTACCTGCTCTTGTACCTTTTCCTTGCGGGCATCCAGCAATTCGTGACGCAGGCCGATCATGGCCGAGGCCTGTACCAGCAGAATGCCGATAAACAGGCTGGCGACCATGGCCAGCAACTTGTAACGCAGGCTGAGATTATTCAGAAATTGCATGTCCATCCTCCCAATGGCTGGCCGCCACTGGCTGTTGCTGTTGAATTCTGGGTGGGGGATGAGCCGTGACCATTGGATAATGCCAACAGCAGCCAAGGCCGTGCCGGTGTTCCATTCCGCAGGTTGAAGCGTCCCGTGCTTGTTATGTTGTTATATTCAGGCTGACTAATGCATGATGCGAAAATGTTGCCAGCCTGTATGAGACTATCAGTGTCCCCCCTAAAGCGATACTTCTAAAATCGTGATTTTATTGATAATAATCATGGCAAGGTGGAGTCGTATGACAATCACTAATATTACCGGTTTTTAAATCACCATAGGGGGATGGTGTCGGCGTCAGGCCTTGGCTAAGATGCGCCATCTGACGGCAGGAGACGAATCATGGCAAGGGCAAACGAAGTCAAGAAAGGCATGGTGGTTGAACTGGACGGCAAGCTGCTGATGGTGCGCGATATCGAGGTGCAAAGCCCGAGCGCGCGCGGTAGCGCCACCCTGTACAAGATGCGCTTCACCGATCTGAAAAGCGGATTCAAGGTCGAGGAGCGTTTCAAGGGGGATGAGCTGCTCACTACCGTCGAACTGCAGCGGCGCACCGTGGTGTTGTCTTATGTGGACGGTGATGACCATATTTTCATGGATACCGACGATTACAGTCAGTACCCGGTGCGCAGCAGCGACATTGCCGATGAACTGCAGTTTCTGGACGAAAATACCCAGGGCATTCAGCTGATGCTGGTGGACGAACAGGTGATTGGCCTGGAGCCGCCCCAGACGGTGGAGATGGTGATCGTCGATACCACGCCCGATATCAAGGGGGCTTCTGCCTCGGCCCGCACCAAGCCGGCCACCTTTGCCACCGGCCTGACCATTCAGGTGCCGGAATACCTGAAAATCGGTGACAAGGTACGGATTCATACCGTTGAACGTCGTTACATGGGCCGGGCCGACTGAGCCGAGAAGCCTGTTTTATCATCGACCCCGCCCCGTAGCCAGCTGCTATGCTTGGGGCTCATATCCCCACGGAGACTGAAAATGATGAGAATAACGAGCATGTTCGGCACCGCCGCCCTGTTGGCGGCGTTATCGGTATCGGCCACCCCGGCGCCGGAAGGCGCCCGGGTCTATTTCCTCAGTCCGGCCGATGGTGAGGTGCTGGGTAGCGACTTTACCGTGCGCTTTGGGCTGGAAGGCATGGGCGTGGCGCCGGCCGGGGTGGAAAAGGAAAACACCGGCCACCATCACCTGTTGATCAATGCCGAACCCATGCCGGATCTGACCATGCCGTTGCCGGCCAGCGATCAGGTACGCCATTTCGGTGGTGGACAGACCGAAACCCGGCTCAGTCTGCCACCGGGTGAATACCGCCTGCAGCTGGTTCTGGGCGATGCGCAACATGCGCCGCATCAGCCTCCCATCATGTCGGAAGCCATTCAGGTGACGGTGGAGTAAGCTTCTTACTCACCACACCATATTATCGATAACCGTATACCAGGATGGCGCCGACATGGGCGCCATTCTTATTAAGGAGCCCGAATGGCAAAAATACGGCTGCTGGCCAACCTGAACTGTGATCATGTGTTGGTGCTGAATGAACCGCTGGCCGCCGGAGGCCGCCTGTTATACCGGGATCAGGGACGGCGGCTGGGAGGCGGCGGAGCCAATACCGGCGTCGGGCTGTTGTGGGCCGGGCACGAGGTGAGCATTGCCGCCCGGGTGGGCAACGATGACACCGGTGACTGGCTGTGCCAGCAGGCCGCCAAGCTGGGACTGGATGTAAAGCACGTGGAGCAGTTTGACGGTGATACCGGTGAGCTGCTGGTGCTGGTAGACAGCCTGGGCGAACGCACCATATTGCGCCAGCACCGGCGACCGGCCTTGCCCG
>JAAEZO010000117.1 GCA_018222825.1 Gammaproteobacteria bacterium | reverse complement strand
TTTCCGGCTCCTGACTGCGCAACCGGTTACGGGTTTGCAGCAAGCGCCGAATGCGTGCGACGTCGGCCGCTGCTTCATCAACCACTGCATCGACTGTGAGTGCCACCGCGACAGGGGCCACGTTTTGCGGTACCGGTGCCGTATCAACGGGCACTGGGAACGGCTCGTTCGAAGACGCTGCCGCCGTGGTTTGTGTCTCGATCACAGCCGCTGCGGAGTTCGACGCCATCGGTGATTGCATATGAGAAGGCAAGGCCGCGTCATCTACCGCCGCTGCCTGCGGAGCACTGTTCTGCTCTTGCGGCTGCGGCTGCGGCTGCGGCTGCGGCTGCGGCTGCGAAGCATGACCCAGACGCCCCGCTTCGTTCAGTATTTCGTCCTGCTCCTGCCACAGTTTGGCCGCCATGGCATCATCTTCATCCACGTCTTGCGGCGCGGCAGCGGATGGTGGCGGCTCAGGCTTTTTTGCCGGAGTGACTCCGGCAACGGGCAACGCTTGCGGTACGGGCGCAGCGGAATTAGTCACCATCGGCGCCTCGGGCCGAAATGCCAGGGTGCGTAATAGCGTCATTTCCAGCGCCGAGCGGCCATCGGGCGCAAACGGCAGGTCTTTGCGGCCCTGCAGGCAAATCTGGTAATACAGCTGGATTTGCTCGGCAGACACCAGCGGAGCCAGCCGGTTGAGCTCGGCGGCATAAGGCGACGGCGGAGCCGGTACCACCTGGGCCAGTGCCAGTTGATGCCAGAAACCTATCAGCTCTTTATGAATTTGATCGTAATCCGGGCCCTGAGTGGCCAACTGGGCCACCCGCGCCAGCAAGGCCTCACCATCACCGGCCAGCACCGCTTCAACCAGCGCCAGCAACTGGCTGCGGTTAAGGTTACCCAGCATGGATTCAACCAGCGCCAGCTTGACCTCACCATTGCCAAAGGCCAGTGCCTGATCGGTCAGGCTCAGGGCATCCCGCAAACTGCCGTCGGCGGCGCGCGCCAGGGCGGCAGTCGCCTCGGGTTCAAACGGTAATTGCTCCTGCTGCAGAATATGGTGCAGCTGACCATCGATCAGCCCCGGCTCCAGACTCTTGAGATGAAACTGCAGGCAGCGAGACAGAATGGTGATCGGCAGCTTCTGCGGATCCGTGGTGGCCAGCAGAAACTTGACGTGCGGCGGCGGCTCTTCCAGGGTTTTCAGCAAGGCATTGAAGCTGTGCCGTGAGAGCATGTGCACTTCATCAATCAGATACACCTTGAACCGGCCCCGGGCCGGCTGATACTGCACGTTGTCGAGCAGTTCGCGGGTATCTTCCACCTTGGTGCGGCTGGCCGCATCGATTTCAAGCAGATCGACAAAACGACCCTGCTCTATCTCCAGGCAGCTGGTGCATTCGCCACAAGGGTCGGGAGTGATGCCGGTGTCGCAGTTCAGCGCCTTGGCCAGCAGGCGGGCGATAGAAGTCTTGCCAACCCCCCGGGTGCCGCTGAACAGGTAAGCATGATGCAGCCGCCCCTGTGACAGGGCGTTGATCAGGGCGGTCAGCACATGTTGCTGACCCACCACGTCGGCAAAACGCCGAGGGCGCCATTTTCTGGCGAGAACCTGATAGCTCATGGTCGATTAATGACCGTCAAACTGGACCAGGCTGTTCACCCGAATGCCCATATTGTTCAGTCGCTGCAATCCACCCAGAGCCGGTAGGGCAATCACGAAGGCCGCTTCCTGCACTTCGCCGCCACAACGGCGTACCAGTTTGACCGCCGCTTCTACGGTGCCGCCGGTAGCCAGCAGATCGTCGATGATCAGCACTTTCTCACCGGGTGCAATAGAGTCCACATGTATCTGCAGCCGGTCCTGGCCGTATTCCAGATCATAAGGCACTTCAATCACTTCACGGGGCAGTTTGGACGGTTTGCGGGCCGGAATAAATCCTACCCCCAATGCCGCCGCCACCGGGGCGCCGAAGATAAAGCCGCGAGCTTCTGTGCCCAGTACCTTGTTGATGCCGGAATGGCGATACAACTCCACCAGGGCATCGATAGTCGCCTTGAATGCCTCGGCGTTCTCCACCAGGCTGGTGATATCGCGAAAAACGATGCCTTCTTTGGGATAATCGGAAATGGACGTGATGCTGTCGGCAATCAGTTTCAGGGTTTCTTGTTTCATAATAGACAGGCAGCCTTGTTAGGCCCGGACACGGCACGGGCATGGCATATAAGGTTGAATGGCGGCTAGCTTAGGGCCTAGTCTGCTTCAATGCAACTGCCGGGGAGTCCGGCACCAGAGGTAAGCGCAAAAACCACAACAGCAGGGCTATAAATGTCAATGCCAGCCCCACTTTCACCTGCCACAGCGGCACGATGTAAATGGAAAAGCCGAAGCTGAGCGCCATCATGCACAGCGCTCGGCGCCGCACATGGGCTCGCAGACCACGGTGGGCTTGCCAATCGCGGATCATGCCGCCAAACCAGGGATGCTGCACCAGCCAGCGGTGCACCCGGGGTGATGACTTACCAAACAAAAATGCCGACAACAAAACGAAAGGGGTCATCGGCAGCACCGGCAAAAATGCCCCCAACACGCCCAGCCCCAACGAAACACTGCCAAGCAGGGCAAATAATAGTCGCATAACGCCCTCCTTTAATCCTTTGCCGATCATAGCAGGAAGCAGCTCCCACCGGGAGCCAGTGGACCGCTATATTCAGTATCCTATAACTGATGTGGACTCTGGAGCTAATGCGCCTTTATCGTCACCCTCGCGAATGCGGGGGTCCAGTGCCTTTGCAGACAACCTGCAGTCTGACCGTTCTGCGCCACAAGTCCTGGGTTCCCGCCTTCGCGGGAATGACAAGAGAAGACCCGCGGGATGACGACATAACCACATCTGTTAGGCTGCATTAATTATTGACTAAATTGACCTGCCCCCTCGCCTATTCATTATTCCAGCTTCCCCCGTCATACCTGCGCAGGCAGGAATTCATGAATCCGAGTTCGGCAGGTAGCACAATACAGGGCTCCACATTCCACCCCGTAATAAATTAAGGTAATCTGTCGCCGTTTTCGCTCCTATAACCAAGGAACAATGGATTGACGGTTAAACAACGCCAGGTTTTTTATATTCACGGATTTGACCCCCGCGGTGCCGGTCATTATCACCGTCTTTACCGTACCCAGGCGGCTCAACAAGCCTCGGTAAACGGACTGAATATCACTGTATCGCGCCGCCAACGACGCTCGGCGCACTGTCACCACTGGCAGTTGAGTACGCCACAGACTCAAACCGACTACTGCTATCTGGGGTGGGATGACATTATTCGCCGTCACTGGGCCAAGGGTTGGCTTGCCATCTTCGGTGATCTGCTCTGTTTTCTGTGGATCTACGTTATCTCGGGTCGGTTTATTACCTTTGCCCGCGCCTCTCGCAAACAGCTGCTGGCCGGCTTCTACCCGGCCCTATACCTATTGCTGAGCCTGACACTCAGCGCCTGGGCCGCCATAACACTGTGTGAACTGCTTCTCTGGCAAATGCTGCCTGCACCGGCACAAACGCCACTACAGGCGGCGCTGATACTGGCGGCATTCTGTTTACTGATGCAAGGCTGCAAACGACTGGGCAACACACTGGCGGTATTCTGGTTGCTTCGCATTTATGCGTTTACCGCCAAATGGTCAACAGGCTCCATAGAAGGGCTGAGCGAACGTACCGAACGCTTTGCCAACGACATCGTCAAAGCCATTCAAAACCCCGATAACGACGAAGTGGTAATCATCGCTCACAGTGTTGGCACCATGGTGGTAGTGCCGGCCCTGGCAAAAGCCCTGGCCGAACTGCCCGACGACAGTGCCTTTGCCAACCAGCGCGTGGTGCTCATTACTCTGGGCCACTGCATACCATTAGTCAGCTTTCAGCCCGGCGCCCATGATTTTAGAGCGCAACTGCAACAACTGGGGCAAGACCCGCGCCTGCTGTGGCTGGACTACACGGCTCCCACCGACGGTGCCTGTTTTCCGCTGCTGGATCCGATTACCTCCTGCGGCCTGACCCGTGCACCCCAGGCCGGCCCACACCTGTTGTCGCCGCGCTTCTTTACCCTTTATCATTCAAGCCGTTACAAAAAGCTACGCCGTGCCTGGTATACCATGCATTTTCTGTATTTAATGGCCGCCGACAAGCCCGGCCCATACGACTTTTTTGCCTTTACCGCCGGCCCCCGGCCCATAGCACGCCATATAGAGGATCAACCATGACCTGCCCGGTGTTTCCCAAACCCGCCAAAAGTAAAGCGTCATTATGGAAGGTGTTTTTTACCAAGCGCCATTCCTGGCTGGATGCCCTGTACGAGCGAAGCTACGGCATGAAAATGGGCGAGTTCAAACTACCGGGACTGCGTCTTTATATGGTGAATCAGCCCGAGCTGGTTCGCAAAATCATGGTGCAAGATGTAAACAATTTTCCCAAAAACCGCCTGCTGGGCGAAATTCTGGAGCCGCTACTGGGTGAGAGCATTTTCACCACCAACGGTGAGCAGTGGCAAAAACAGCGCAACATGCTGGATCCGGCTTTCAAGCACACTCGGGTACAACAGGTATTCGGGCTGATGCAGGCGGCGGTGGCAGACATGTCGGAGCGGCTGACGCAACACCAGCCAGGCCAGGATATTGATCCGGAAATGACCTTTGTCACTGCCGACATCATCTTTCGTACCATCATGTCGACCGAGCTGACGCCCGAGCAGGCTCACCGTATTCTGGATGCCTTTACCCATTTTCAGGCCGAGTCGCCCAAACTCGCGCTGCTCAAGATGTTTCGCGTTCCCGGTTTTATTCAACGAGGATTGAGCGAGCGCAAACGACTAAAGTCCGCCCAGGATATACGCGGCGCCATAGAAGAGATTGTTCGCCCCCGCTACCGGCAGGCCGAGGCCGCTCGCGCCGGGTGCCCGCAAAGCCGGGCGGCGTTGGAACAACAGCAGGACATACTCTCTTCCCTGCTGCAGGCCATAGACGCCGAAAATGGCCAGCCGTTCTCGTTCAGCGAAATAGTGGACCAGATCTCCATGCTGTTTTTGGCCGGGCACGAAACCTCGGCCAGCGCCCTGACCTGGTCGTTATACCTGTTGGCTCTGTATCCGGACATTCAGGAACAGGCCAATGCCGAAGTAACAGAAATACTGTCACAGCAACCGATGAGCGTGGAAGCGTTACGCAAAATGGTGTTGGTGCGCGACAGCTTTCGCGAAGCGCTGAGACTGTATCCGCCGGTGGGCTTTTTATCCCGCGAATGCAGCCATGCCACCGAGATGCGCGACAAACAGATGCCCGCCGGCTCGTCGGTGATGATTTCGCCCTGGCTTATTCACCGCCATCAGGACTTTTGGGATAATCCCCACGGTTTTGACCCGGGCCGCTTTACCAGTAAAAATCTAAAAACGCCGCTCAGCAAATCCTATCTACCCTTTGGCGCCGGGCCACGTGTCTGTATTGGTGCCGCCTTTGCCCAGCAAGAAGCCAGCCTGATCCTGGCCACCCTGCTAAAAGATTATCGTTTTACCCTGGCAGACGGCTTTGTGCCCGAACCGGTTGGTCGACTGACCATTCGCTCGCAAAACGGCATGCAGCTAACACTGACACCCAGAACAACAACAACAGCAAGAGAAACAACTAAATGAAAGAACGACTCGCCGGTTTTATCCTGATGTGCGCCGTAGTGCCACTGGCTATTATTGGCTACCTGATCATCTGCTATGTCGGCTTTATCGGCCGTGTAGAACGGGGCCGCAGCGGTGTGCGCGCCCTAGATCACTTTGTGAATGCGTCTGTGCTTAACGGTTACGCCTGGGAGTCGGTCTCCTCCCACGCCTGGCGCGAACGCGACAACAAGCAATGGGCAAAATTCGTGATCTGGCTAACCAACAAGTTTCAGCAGGATCATTGCCAACGCGCCAACAAACGCGAGCAACCGCTGGTCAACCTGGTGCTGCAAAAAGGCCTGCACAAACAAACCATTAAATAACAGCCTAAGTAAGGCGGATTTTGAAGCGGGTTTATCTATATCGTCACCCTCGCGAAGGCGGGGATCCAGCGTTTTGCAGGTAACTCGCAGTCTGCGACGTTCTGCGTTACCAGCTCTGGATTCCCGCTTTCGCGGGAATGACAAAAGAGAACCAGCGGGAGTGTCGACAGAGCCACTCCTGTTATGCAGTAATGCTTAAGCGCCCTGTCATCCGCTATAAAACAAGAAATGACGAATGCAAAACCTCTGATTTTCGCAAATACGCGATTCATGTTAGCTGTTGTAAGGTCAAATTTATTCGACCAGCGCTGTCGCACCACACTTGGCCTAGTCCAATGAATTGAACCCTGCGGGCAGGCAGGCTTGCTGTTGTGGCGGACTCAAACCATTTCGCTGTACACAACTTTTCATTATTCCGGTACACCGCTTATGCTATTATCCTGCGCTGAGCACAACATCATAAAATAACAACATCCGATACGGACTATCTCATGCAATCGGTATTACTACTGCAAGGACCACTGGGGCCTTTTTTTCAGAACTTTTCGCACTTTTTAAGTAATCAGGCAATCCAGGTGCATAAAATACACTTCAATGGCGGTGATGGATGCTGGCCCTGCAAAGGTCGTAATACCAGCTACTCCGGCACCTTGCCCGAATGGCGACACTTTCTGGCCGCTTACATAAAAAAACACGCTATAGATAGCGTATTTTGCTACAGCGACTGTCGCGAATATCACGCAGTAGCGCGACATTTTTGTCTAAGCCATAACATCCGTTTTTATGTCTTTGAAGAAGGCTATTTACGCCCGCATTACATTACCCTGGAGCAAAACGGCGTTAACGCGCACAGCTCCTGGTATGGCAAGCTGGCCGCTCGGCTGCCACACAGCAGCACCGAACATGTTAAGCACCAATTGGATATAAGGCCCAACTTCAAGCGCCGTATTTACTACGCCATGCGCTATTACCTTAATCTGCAATTGAGTCGCCCCAAATTCAGACATTATGTACATCACCGCCACCGCCCCTGCTGGCAAGAAGGCATTGCCTGGCTAAAAGGCTGGTATACCAAATACAGCCACAGCGCTCACGACAAAGGCCTGCAACAGCAGCTTATAGACTACCATTCCGGTCATATACATCTGGTGCCTTTGCAGGTGGCGGATGATTTTCAAATTCGAACTCATTCGCCCTTTACCGATGTGGCCGACTCCATTCGGCATATTTTGGCGTCGTTCGCGGCCTGCGCGCCTAAAAATGACGTATTACTGTTCAAGCACCACCCCATGGACCGGGGTTACACCAATTACACCCAACTGATTCAACAACAGGCAAAAGAGCTGGGTATTGCAGGTCGGGTGTTTTACGGTTTTGAGCTATCGTTGCCCGAGCTTTACCACCATTGCAAAGGCGTAGTTACGGTAAACAGCACTGTGGGCCTTTCTGCCCTGTTTCATCATGTGCCTACCATTACCCTGGGCAAGGCGCTATATGATATTCCCGGCCTCACCAGCCAATGCCCGTTGGCCACCTTCTGGCGCAGCCCGCAACCGGTTAACGTTACCCTGTTCAAGCAACTCAGGGCCTTTTTACTGCAGCATACTCAATTGAATGGCAGCTTTTATTGCGAGTCAGAAAAAACCTGTCAGCATATCTGGCAACAATTACTAATGCAGTTACAAGCGCCTCCCATTGCGCCCCAGCACCACTCCAACCCACCACAATTATCACCGCCAACCACCAATCATTCACACAACCCTGTTTAACAGCAACGGGCAGCCCCCTGCCCGATAACAGCTCTGCCGTCATTCACAACAGCCTTATTGCGTCTTGTTATTTCAGCTTATATCGCCTCTTTACTATTTCATGCTCAAGAAGCAAGCATTCAGGCTGTCAATACTCGAAACATCCCATTTCGGGTGCTATCATTGCGCGATTTTAAAATCGGGCGCTTTGCAATTTGCAACTGCGTTTGACAGGGAGAGTGAAACCAGCAGATTGGGGGCTGTAACCCAAGGGCGGTAGCGTGTCTTTTGCACTCTGAGCAAGATAAAAGTTGCCTTTACGGACAAGAATCTTTAATGCCAGAAAAAGCAGAATAATTAGTTAGATTCTTTTTTACTGCTTACATTTACACCTCTTTTTTTGCTGCATTCTCATCGAATATTCTTCTTTTTAATCAAATACCGAAAGAGCGCACTACGTTATGCCGTTACCCTGCAACAAGATATTTCTTCCTTTGGTGGCACTGAGCATACTGGCCGCCAGCGGCTGCGCCAGCCAGCAACAGGGCACCAATGGCGCGCAACAAGCAATAAACAACAGCGAGCTCAGCCAATTTCTGAATGCCGGCACCGCCAACGCCGCCGTATTGGCAAGTAGCCCCTGGGGGCCCAACTTACAGATCATGGCCGGGCAGCCTTACTTTGCCGCCAGTGGTCGTACCTGCCGCACACTGCAGGTAAGCCAGCCCGACGACACCGCCCAACAGCACATTGCCTGTAAAGCCGACAACGGCAATTGGACCCTAATCCGCCCCGTGACGCGGCTGCTGAACACACAGCGATAAGCTGTGTTTTTGGCATTGTCTGCCCCGGCAGCTTAAGCCGGCGTAAAACAGCAACAAAATACGCAATTCCATAAAAATCCGAGAAATCGAATCATGTCCGTTTCATTAAAAACACTGGCCACCCGCGCCGGGCTGCTTGCTCTGCTGGCTATTCCTGCCGGCGTTCAGGCCCAGCTGATTGGCACCAGCGCCGGTGACCTGCCGGCCGAACAAAACAGCC
>JAAEZO010000116.1 GCA_018222825.1 Gammaproteobacteria bacterium | reverse complement strand
TCGCCGCCGGCAAAGATCTTGGCGTTGGAGGTCTGGTAGGCGAAGTCGGCCTGCTCGGGGGCGATGATGCGGCCCCACTTGTCGGCTTCAATACCGTACTCTTTCAGCCAGGGCTGGTCATGAGGCTGGAAACCAAACGCCATGATCACCACATCGGCCGGCAATACCTGCTCGGAACCGGCAACCGGCTCCGGACGGCGACGACCGTTGGCATCGGGCTCACCCAGCTGGGTTGAGACTACTTCCACACCGCTGACCTTGCCGTTGCTGTCGGTCTGTACGCCGGTAGGTTGCAGGTTGAACATGAAGTTCACCCCTTCTTCCCGGGCGTTCTGCACTTCACGACGGGAGCCGGGCATGTTGGCTTCGTCCCGACGGTAGGCACAGACCACGTGTTCGGCATTCTGACGAATGGAGGTCCGTACACAGTCCATGGCGGTATCACCACCACCCAGAACCACGACTTTCTTGCCGGCCATGTCGATGTAGTCGGATGCCTGCTTTTCGAAACCCAGCACCCGGTTGGCGTTGGAGATCAGGAAGGGCAGGGCGTCAAAGACACCTTCGGCATCTTCGTTGGTCAGGCCACCGCGCAGGTACTTGTAGGTACCGACGGCGAGGAAGACCGCATCGTAATCGTCGAGCAGGGTCTGGAAACCGACATCCTTGCCTACTTCGGTGTTCAGGCGGAACTCGATACCCATTTCGGTAAAGATTTCACGACGACGGCTCATCACCGTCTTCTCCAGCTTGAAGGACGGAATACCGAAGGTCAGCAGACCGCCGATTTCCGGGTAACGGTCGAACACTACCGGGGTCACGCCGTTACGTGCCAGCACGTCGGCACAGGCCAGGCCGGCAGGGCCGGCACCGATAACGGCAACCTTGCGATCGGTTCTCACCACGTTGGACATGTCCGGACGCCAGCCCATTTCAAAGGCCTTGTCGGTGATGTACTTCTCGATGTTACCTATGGTCACGGCACCGAACTCGTCGTTGAGGGTACAGGAACCCTCGCACAGACGATCCTGCGGGCACACCCGGCCACACACTTCGGGCAGGCTGTTGGTCTCGTGACACAGGTCTGCCGCTTCGAAGATGCGTCCCTCGTTGGCCAGCTTCAGCCAGTTGGGAATGTAGTTGTGTACCGGACACTTCCATTCGCAGTAGGGGTTGCCGCAGTCCAGACAGCGGTCGGCCTGCATTTCGGCCTGGCTGTCGGAAAAGGGTTCGTAGATCTCCACGAACTCGATTTTACGGGTGCCGATCGGCTTCTTGGGCGGATCGACACGTTGTACGTCTATAAACTGAAATACGTTCTGGCTCATCTCACAATCTTCCTTTACTGCGCATGGACCCGCAGTTCTGCGGTGGAACGGCTCTGGTGGCCCAACAAGGATTTAACATCACTGGATTTGGGTTTGACCAGTTTGAATTTGGGCAGGTACTGGTCGAAGTTGGCCAGAATTTCCTGTGCCCGGTTACTGCCGGTTTCCTGCAGATGTTGCGTGATGATACCGCGCAGATGTTCCTGATGGATCATCAATTCGTCCAGACCCAGCAGCTCAACTAGTTCGTGGTTGGTCTTGAGTTCGAAATCATCGTCTTCATCCAGCACGTAGGCAAAGCCTCCGGTCATGCCGGCGGCAAAGTTGACCCCGGTACGGCCCAGCACGGTCACGATACCGCTGGTCATGTATTCACAGCCGTTGTCACCCACGCCTTCAACCACGGCGATGGTACCGGAGTTGCGCACCGCGAAACGTTCACCGGCACGGCCGGCGACGTACAGGTGGCCACCGGTGGCGCCGTACAGGCAGGTGTTGCCGACCAGCGTCGCCTCGTGCGAGGCGAAAGCCACGCCGACGTGGGACTTGATGACCAGCTTGCCGCCGGTCATGCCCTTGCCGACGTAGTCGTTGGCGTCACCGGTCAGGATCATTTCCAGACCGCCGGCGTTCCAGACCCCGAAGCTCTGGCCGGCGGTGCCGTCCAGATGGATGCGAACCGGATCCGCCGCCATGCCCTGGTTGCCGTGACGCCGGGCGATTTCGCCGGACAGACGTGCACCGACCGAGCGATCGGTGTTACGGATGCTGTAGTAGAAGTCGCCGCCGGTCTTGCCTTCGATGGCGCCCAGCGCATCTTCGGTCATGCGCAGGTTCAGCACACCCTTGTCGAAGTTGGGGTTGCCGGTCTGGCAGAACACACCCAGACCCGGCTTGGGCTCGGGCTTGGCAATGATGCCGGACAGATCCAGCTTCTGCTGCTTGGCGGTCAGGCCTGGCAGAACCTCGAGCAGATCGGTACGGCCGATCAGGTCGGTCAGCTGGGTCACGCCCAGTTGCGCCATCAGCTCGCGAGTTTCTTCGGCGATGAACTTGAAGTAGTTCTCCACCATCTCGGGCAGGCCGTGGAAGTGATCCTTGCGCAGCTTTTCGTCCTGGGTGGCCACGCCGGTGGCGCAGTTGTTCAGGTGACAGATACGCAGGTACTTACAACCCAGCGCCACCATGGGGCCGGTACCAAAGCCGAAGCTCTCGGCACCCAGAATGGCCGCCTTGACGATGTCCAGGCCGGTCTTGAGGCCGCCGTCGACCTGCAGGCGCACCTTGTGGCGTAGGCCGTTGGCAACCAGTGCCTGCTGGGTTTCGGCCAGGCCCAGTTCCCAGGGGGAACCGGCATACTTGACTGAAGTCAGCGGGCTGGCACCGGTGCCGCCGTCATAACCGGAGACGGTGATCAGATCCGCGTAGGCCTTGGCCACACCGGTGGCAATGGTACCCACGCCGGGCTCGGACACCAGCTTGACCGATACCAGACAGCTCGGATTGATCTGCTTGATGTCGAAAATCAGCTGGGCCAGATCCTCGATGGAATAGATGTCGTGGTGCGGCGGCGGTGAAATCAGGGTCACGCCCGGTACCGCATAACGCAGCTTGGCGATTTCCGTGGTCACCTTGTGGCCGGGCAGCTGACCGCCCTCACCGGGCTTGGCGCCCTGGGCCACCTTGATCTGAATGACCTCGGCGTTCATCAGGTAGTGCGGGGTCACACCGAAGCGGCCGGAAGCCACCTGCTTGATCTTGGAGTTCTTCAGGCTGTTGAAACGACGGGCATCTTCACCGCCCTCGCCGGAGTTGCTCTTGCCGCCGAGGCGGTTCATGGCGATGGCCAGTGCCTCATGTGCTTCGGGACCCAGGGCACCGATGGACATGGCGGCGCTGTCGAAGCGGGGGAACAATTCGCTGGCCGGCTCGACCTTGTCCAGCGCTATGCCCTGGCCATCCTGTTTGAGGGTCAGCAGGTCACGCAGCATGGCAACCGGACGCTCGTTAACCAGTTTGGAATAAACCTGGTAGTCCTCGTAGTTGCCGGAGCGCACCGCGGTTTGCAGGCTCTTGACCACATCCGGGTTGTAGCTGTGGTATTCGCCGTCGTGCACATACTTGAGCAGGCCACCCTGACTGAGGGGCTTGCGGGCAATCCAGGCGACACGGCTCAGGTTGAACAGGTCCTGCTGGAAGTCTTCGAAAGAGGCACCCTGCACGCGGCTGGATACGCCCTGGAAGCACATCTCGACCACGTCCTGATGCAGACCGATGGCTTCAAACAGCTGAGAACAGCGGTAAGAGGCAATGGTGCTGATACCCATTTTGGACATGACCTTGTACAGGCCCTTGTTGATGCTGTTGCGGAAGTTGAGCAGCGCATCGCGCAGGGGCATCTTGAGCACGCCATCTTCTACCATGCGACCCAGGGTTTCATAGGCCAGGTAGGGGTAGATGGCGGTCACGCCGAAGCCGAGCAGAACCGCAAACTGGTGCGGGTCACGGGTGCTGGCGGTTTCGACGATGATGTTGGAGTCGCAGCGCAGGTTGTTTTCTACCAGGGTGCGCTGAATGGCACCGGCGGCCATGGCAGCCGGAATCGGCAGCTTGTCCTTGCTGATATAACGGTCGGTCAGTACCAGCAGTACGGTGCCGGTCTCTACCGCCGTCTTGGCTTCTTCACACAGACGTTCGATAGCCGCTTGCAGGCCTTCCTCCGGTGCGAAGTTCAGATCCAGCACGGTATTCTTGTGGTGGGTCTGTTCCAGATTCATCAGCTGATGAAAATCGGAGTACAGCAGGATGGGTGATTCAAACTGAACCCGATGGGCGTGGCCGTGGGTCTCGTTGAATACGTTCTGCTCGCGGCCGATCAGCGTGGCCAGCGACATGACGTGGTTTTCGCGCAGTGGATCGATCGGCGGGTTGGTCACCTGGGCGAACATCTGGCGGAAGTAGTCATACACGGAACGGGACTTGCTGGACAGCACCGCCATGGGGGCATCGTCACCCATGGAGCCGGTGGCTTCCTGGCCGTTCTCGCCCATGACCCGAATCACCTGATCCAGCTCTTCCATCGAGTAGCCGAACAGCTTCTGATAGGTGCGCAGCGAGCCGGCGTCCAGCTCGCACTGACCGGCCTGGTCTTCAGGCAGGTCTTCGAAGCGAGTCAGCACACGCTTGTGCTTGGTCATCCATTCCTTGTAGGGATGGCGGCCCTTGAGATCGTCATCGATCTCGAAACTGGTCCAGATTTTGCCTTTGGCGGTATCGACCACGAACAGCTCGCCCGGGCCGACCCGGCCCTTTTCGACCACTTCGTCCGGGGTGTAGTCCCAGATACCGATTTCGGAAGCCAGGGTGATAAAGCCGTCTTTGGTGCGCACGAAGCGCGCCGGGCGCAGACCGTTACGATCCAGCGCACAGGCGGCGAAGCGACCGTCGGACATGACGATACCGGCGGGGCCATCCCAGGGCTCCATGTGCATGGAGTTGAAGTCGTAGAAGGCGCGCAGATCCTGGTCCATGGCCGGGTTTTTCTGCCAGGCCGGCGGAATCAGCATGCGCATGGCGCGGAACAGGTCCATGCCGCCGGCCAGGAACAGTTCCAGCATGTTGTCGAGGCTGGATGAGTCGGAGCCGTCGGTGTTGACGTAGGGAGCGGCGTCTTGCAGATCCGGCAGCAGCGGCGAGCCAAACTTGTAGGCACGGGCCTGCGCCCAGCGCCGGTTACCGCCGATGGTGTTGATCTCGCCGTTGTGGGCCAGAAAACGGAACGGCTGTGCCAACGGCCAGCGGGGCTGGGTGTTGGTAGAGAAGCGCTGGTGGAAGACACAGATTGCCGATTGCAGACGAATATCCGCCAGATCCAGGTAAAACCTGGGCAAATCGGCGGGCATGCACAGGCCCTTGTAGGTCATCACCAGATTGGACAGGCTGACTACATAGAAGTATTCGTCATTGATGCGCTTTTCGATGCGACGACGCACTATATAAAGGCGGCGTTCAATATCATTTTCGACCCAGCCGGCGGGGGCATTGACGAAAACCTGCTCGATGCGAGGCAGGGAAGCCTTGGCGATTTCGCCCAGTACCTGGGTATTCACCGGCACATCGCGCCAGCCAACCAGGCTCAGGGTTTCCTTCTCCAGTTCTTCGTTGACTATCTGGCGGCACTGTTCGGCCAGCACCGGATCCGGGTTGAGGAACATCATGCCTACGGCATACTTGCGGCCCAAGTTCCATCCCTTGTCTTGAGCGACAGCGCGAAAGAAACTATCGGGTTTTTGCATTAACAGACCGCAACCGTCACCGGTTTTGCCGTCGGCGGCGATGCCGCCGCGGTGTTGCATGCGATCCAACGCCGAAATCGCGAGTCGGACAAGCTTATGGCTGGCTTCGCCTTCTGTATGGGCGATCAGGCCGAAACCACAGTTATCTTTCTCCAGCTTTGGGTCATAAAGAGACATTGCATTCCTCCATTGCTCAAGCCTTTGGGCCGAGCGACTACTTTTGTCAGCACGACATGCTCTGAAGCGTCCGTTGCCATTGGTGGCTAATTTACCAAAATATAGGGATTTTTTTGTGAGGTCAATTAAAGGAATAAAGAGAGAAGTCGCTGTTTATTCCGGGGTGAAGTAGGATATTCCAATGCAAAACCCAGATGTTTGGCTATAAATCTTAAGTTGCAGATTAATGTTGGGTTTTTATTCTGTGATTTGGAATCATACAGCAGAATGTAAAATTGAATGTTTTTTGTTGTTTTTTTACTACACAATAAAGCTAAAGTTTGAGGTGGATCTCATTTTTAACTGTCTTGAAAATAGTCAAAACGGCACTTTTCACAAAATTCCTTTATTATTATGGGATTATAAATGCACTTTTATTGCATTAAATTTCACTTGTGGGCATTTGCCAATCGAGGCAGAGTCTGTTTGATGTAAAATTACGTGCGAATCAAACGTTACGTTTCTACCTGCTCTGGTGCCGGCAAAGTCGCCTTATCATCGGCATGACAGCCCGCGACTAAGCCGGTATCCTGCTTTTATGCTGTTGTTGACGGGAATAACCGATGAAACCCATAAAAACATGGGCTCAATACTATGTTGATCTGATGACCAAGCTGGGCATAGTGCGTTTCAGCATGTTGCTGGCCGCCTGCATCATACTGCTGGCCATTTTTATCCAGGTGGGCGTGACGCTGTTTCTCCGAGGGACAGTCGAATCTGTAGATATGGTGCGCTCGGTCTTCTTCGGGCTGCTGGTTACCCCCTGGGCGGTGTATTTTCTGTCGGTGGTGGTGGATCAGCTGGAAGACTCGCGCCAGCGCCTTAGTCGGCTGGTGCAGCGCCTGCAGCAGATGCGGGAACGGGATCTCGAACTCAACAACGAGCTGCAGGAAAAGATAGAGCTGCTTAATCGCCAGATCGAAGAAACCCACAAGGCAGAGACCGCGCGGCAGCAGGCCATCGACGATCTGGAGGCGGAAGTCTACCAGCGGGAGAAGGCACAGCTGGAATCTCAGGAGCGCTCGGCCCTGTTGCGCTCTTTCATCGATACCTCGCCGGATCTGGTGTATTACCGCAACGAACTGGAAGAATTTTCCGGTTGTAACAGGGCGATGGAAGACCTGCTCGGCCGTCAGGAAAAAGAACTGATTGGCCTGACCCCCTTCGATGTATATCCGGCAGACGTGGCGGAGAAGGTGGTGGAAACCGACAAGGAAGTCTTCGCCCGCAACGAGAGTCAGACCTACGAGCAATGGCTGCAATATCCGGATGGGCGTCGAGCCTGTTTCGAGTTGCGCAAGGTGCCTTTCTTCGATCGTAACGGCAAGCGTCTGGGGCTGCTGGGCTTCGGGCGGGACATTACCGAACGCAAGCGCTATCAGGAGGTGCTGGAAAAAGCCAGCCGTGACAAGACCACCTTTATCTCCACCATCAGTCATGAGCTGCGTACGCCACTGAACGGCATCGTCGGCCTGAGTCGCATTCTGCTGGCCACCAGGCTGGATCAGGAACAGCGACAGCACCTCAAGACCATTCATTTCAGCGCCGTGACCCTGGGCAATATCTTCAACGATATCATCGATCTGGACAAGGTCGACCGCAGCCGGCTGGAACTGGCGCCGGAGCCGATGGACTTCCCCGGCTTTCTGGATGATCTGGAAAGCCTGGCCCGGTTGCAGGCCGAGCAGAAAGGGCTGTATCTACACTTCGATCGGGACGGGGATATTCCCGAGTGGATTCTGGCTGACGGCACCCGCTTGCGGCAGGTGTTGTGGAACCTGGTCGGCAACGCGGTCAAGTTCACCGATGACGGTGGGGTTACCATTCGTTGCATGGCCGATGAACTGACCCCGGGCGAAGTGACCCTGCGCTTTGATATCGAAGACACCGGCATCGGTATTCCCGCCGAGCTGCAGCAGAAAATCTTTGCGCTCTATTTTCAGATCGAGGGCAACAAGCACGCCACCGGCACCGGCATCGGGCTGGCGGTGTCGCAGCAGTTGGTGAATGCCATGCACGGCACCATAGAGCTGGACAGCGAGCCCGGCGAAGGCTCCTGTTTCAGCATTACCATCACGGTGCCCACCACTCAGGCGCCGGTAGACGATCCGGTGGTGGCGCACCTGCCACCGCTGTCGATGTTGCTGGTCGAGGATGTGGAGCTGAACGTTACCGTCGCCTGCGCCCTGCTGGAAAAGCTGGGTCACAAGGTGACCGTCGCCCGCGATGGCGGCGAAGCTTTTGCCTGGCTGGCGCAGATGCCCTTTGATCTGGTGTTCCTCGATATCCAGCTGCCGGACATGACCGGCTTCGATATTGCCGCCCGTCTGCGGAAAGAGGCGCGAGAGCAGTCGAAGAGCCTGCCGCCGCTGGTGGCACTGACCGCCAACCTGATCAGAGACAAAGAGGAATATCTGGCCCGGGGGATGGACGATGCCATCAGCAAGCCGTTGTCGTCCAAGGCCATCAAGGGGGTATTGGCCCGCTTCTTTGCCCATCGACCTCAGCCGCAGCTCCAGTCGCAGCTTAAATCCAAATCCCGACCGGCGCCGGTGGCGGTCAGCGAGCCCGTCACGGCAACCGATACCGCAGCCCACGCCGAGCAGCAGGAAATACTGGATACGGTGTTTCTCACCGATTATGTGGATACGGTAGGTGCCAGCATTCTGTTATCCAGCGTCGATATGCTCGACCAGATGGCCGGTGATTATCTGAGCAAGCTCAATGACTTTATGGCTGAGAAAGATAAAGACGGCATTGTCGAGGAAGCTCACAAGATCAAGGGTGCGGCCGGCTCGGTCGGCTTGAAGCGAGTGCAGCAACTGGCGCAGCAGATTCAGAGCCCGGATCTGCCCGACTGGTGGCAACAGCTGGATAGCTGGGTGAATGAGCTGAACGCTCTGTTACCGGCGGATCTGGTGATACTGCGCCGGTGGCTGGAGAGCCGGGTATGAGTGATTATCAGGCGCTGATCCTGAGTGAGCGCCAGTTGCCTTCCGCCAGTGAAGAGGCGATGCCGGAGTCGGCATTGGCCGCTATAGAGGCGGATCGCAGCCGTATCGTGCAGTGTTCGCCGGTACGGCGGCTGCAACAAAAGACCCAGGTGTTTC
>JAAEZO010000115.1 GCA_018222825.1 Gammaproteobacteria bacterium | reverse complement strand
CTCCTTGATCGCCAAGCCGGCACAGCCGATTTCACCGGTCGCCCCGCAATAAGGCAATCGGTAAACAGCTGACGTAAAAAGGGCCTGCAATTGCAGGCCCTTTTTGTTACCGAACCATCCTCATCATCTTCCGCCGAGATTGCACTAACCTTTCATCGTCATTCCCATACTTGTCACTGTTACCCCGCGAATTATTCCCTTTAATTCCAGATAGTTGTTTACCGTCATTCCCGCGAAGGCGGGAATCCAGTGCCGTCACGCATGGCTTTCTTGCCGGTCGACAGCGATAGATCCACTCTTGCTTTTATATTCCTTTAAGGACTATTAAAGTTAGTTTAAATACTCCAAAAGCATATTAGACTCGGGTACATCATCTTTGAGTCCCTGGAGTTCATCATGCGCAAATCTCTTCTGGCTACCCTGCTGTTTGCCGCCGGGTTAAGCACCGCCGTCCCCCTTCAGGCAAAGGAACTGCTCAACAGCAGCTACGACATCGCCCGCGAGCTGTTTGCCGACATCAACCCGGTGTTCGCCGAACATTGGGAGCAAAAGACCGGTGAAAAGCTGGAGATCAAACAGTCTCATGCCGGCTCTTCCCGCCAGGCACAGGCCATTCTGCAGGGCCTGCGTGCCGATGTGGTTACCTACAACCAGGTGACCGACGTGGATGTGCTGCACCAGAAAGGCAAGCTGATCCCCGCCGACTGGAAGGCCCGCCTGCCCAACGACAGCTCGCCCTATTTCTCCACCATGGCGTTTCTGGTGCGTGAAGGTAACCCCAAGAATATTCAAGGCTGGGACGACCTGACACGGGACGACGTACAGCTGGTGTTCCCCAACCCCAAGACTTCCGGTAACGGCCGCTATACCTATCTGGCCGCCTGGGGCGCCGCCCACCAGCAGTTCAACGGCGATGAAGACAAGATTCGCGAGCACATGGGCAAACTGATCAAGCAGGTGGCGGTATTCGATACCGGCGGCCGTGGCGCCACCACCACCTTTGTAGAGCGTGGCATCGGTGATGTGCTGATCACCTTCGAATCAGAAGTGAACAACATCCGCGCGCTGAACCCACAAGTGGGTTCTCGGGTGGTGGTACCGCCGGTAGACGTACTGGCCGAATTTCCGGTGACCTGGATTGACCGCAATGTGGAGCGTAACGGCACCGCCGAGCAGGCCAAGGCCTATCTGGAGTTTTTGTACACGCCCGAAGCTCAGCGCATTCTGGCCGGTTACTACTATCGGGTACATAACGAAACGGTCGCCGCCGAAGTGGCAGACAAATTCCCCGAAACCGAACTGTTCAAGGTAGAAGACATCTTCGGCAGCTGGGAGCAGGCCATGGCCGCCCACTTCGCCAACGGTGGCAGCCTGGATCAACTGCAGGCACAGGGACGCTAATTCATGGCGGCGCTGTTGGGTTCATCCAAACGGGTACTGCCGGGTTTTACCCTCAGTCTGGGGACCAGCCTGCTGTTCGTCAGCCTGATTATCCTGCTGCCGCTCACCGGGCTGATACTCAACACCAGCCAGATGGGCTGGGCGCAGTACTGGCAGGTGATCAGCGACCCGCGGGTGGTGGCTACCTACAAGGTCACCCTCAGCGCCGCCGCCGCCGCCAGCCTGTTCAACATGGTGTTTGGCTTGCTGATGGCCTGGATTCTGACCCGCTATCGCTTTCCGGGAAGGGCCCTGCTCGATGGCCTGATGGACCTGCCCTTTGCCCTGCCTACGGCGGTGGCCGGCCTGACGCTGGCCTCGCTGTTTGCCACCAACGGCTGGTACGGCGAGTGGCTGGCGGAGCTGGGCATCAAGGTGTCCTACACCTGGGTTGGCATCGTCATCGCCATGGTATTTACCAGCGTGCCCTTTGTGGTGCGTACCGTGCAGCCGGTGCTGGAAGACCTGGGCCCGGAATACGAAGAGGCGGCCGCCACCCTGGGGGCCAGCCCCTGGCAGGCATTCAGCCGCGTGGTATTGCCCGAGCTGAAACCGGCACTGATCACCGGCACCGCCCTGTCGTTCACCCGCAGTCTGGGTGAATTTGGCGCCGTTATCTTCATTGCCGGCAACATGCCCTGGCAGACCGAAATTACCTCGCTGATGATTTTCATCAAGCTGCAGGAATTCGACTATGCCGCCGCCAGTGCCATTGCCAGCATCATCTTACTGGCCTCTTTCGTGCTGCTGTTCTCGATCAACGGTATTCAAAGTCGCTTTATGCGCCGCGTACGAGGCAACAGCTGATGGAACGAACACTTGCACTGAAGGTATCCCGTCCCTGGGGTCGCTGGTTGCTGATTGGCACCGGCGTGCTGTTGACCCTGCTGTTGCTGGTGGTGCCGCTGCTGGCCATTATTGCCGGTGCCTTTGCCGCCGGAGTGGGCGGCGTGTTGGACAACCTGAACGAGCCGGACATGCTGCATGCCATCGGCCTCACCCTGCTGGTGGCGGCACTCACCGTGCCCATCAACCTGGTGTTCGGCACCCTGCTGGCCTGGCTGGTTACCCGTTTTCAGTTTCGCGGTCGTCAGCTGCTGCTGACCCTGATGGACGTGCCCTTCGCGGTATCGCCGGTGGTAGCCGGTTTGCTCTATCTGCTGATGTACGGAGTCAACGGCCCGGTGGGCGGCTGGCTCGACGGCTATGACATGCAGCTAATGTTTGCCTGGCCCGGCATCGTCATGGTCACGGTGTTCGTCACCTGTCCCTTCATGGTGCGTGAGCTGGTGCCGCTGATGAGCAGTCAGGGTACCGATTCGGAAGAAGCCGCCGTGCTGCTGGGAGCCAGCGGCTGGCAACTGTTTCGCAAAATCACCCTGCCCAATATTCACTGGGCGCTGTTGTACGGCGTGATCCTCACCAATGCCCGGGCGGTGGGCGAATTTGGCGCCGTATCGGTGGTGTCCGGCGGTATTCGCGGCGAAACCAATACGCTGTCGCTGCACGTCGAGCTTCTACATCAGGACTATAACGCGGTCGGCGCCTTTACCGCCGCCGCCCTGCTGACATTGATGGCGGTGATCACCTTGTTGTTCAAATCCTATCTCGAGTGGCGCCTGCACAGCGCCGAAGCACAGGAGTAAGACCGCATGAGTATTCAGATTGAGGGTATTCACAAGTCCTTCGGCAACACCCGGGTACTGCACGACATCAACCTCGACCTGCCCAGCGGCCAGCTGGTGGGGCTGCTGGGTCCTTCCGGCTCGGGCAAGACCACGCTGCTGCGCATCATCGCCGGGCTGGAGCACGCCAACGGCGGCCGCATTCGCTTCAACGGTAGCGATGTAACCGACCTGCACGCCCGGGATCGCAAGGTCGGCTTCGTGTTTCAGAATTATGCGCTGTTTCGCCACATGACGGTGTTCGATAACATCGCCTTCGGGCTGACCATAATGCCGAAGGCGGAGCGCCCGTCCAACGCCGACATCAAACGCCGTGTTGGCGACCTGCTGGAGATGATTCAGCTGTCTCATGTGGCCGACCGTTTCCCGGCCCAGCTTTCCGGCGGCCAGCGTCAGCGCGTGGCCCTGGCCCGCTCTTTGGCGGTAGAGCCGCGCGTGCTGCTGCTGGACGAGCCCTTCGGTGCCCTCGACGCCCAGGTGCGTAAGGAACTACGCCGCTGGCTGCGCCGACTGCATGACGAACTGCATTTCACCAGTATCTTCGTCACCCACGATCAGGAAGAGGCACTGGATGTGTCGGACCAGGTGGTGGTGATGAGCCAGGGCAAGGTGGAGCAGATCGGCAGCCCGGACGACATCTGGCAGCAACCGGCCAGCCGCTTCGTGCTGGAGTTTCTCGGTGAGGTAAATCAGATTGACGGCGAACTGCACGGCAGCCGCTTCAAGGTGGGGCATTATCCACTGCAGTTGCCGGTGGCCAGCCATCGTCAGGGCAAGGCCAGCTGGTATCTTCGCCCGCACGAAATCAGCTTAAGCATCGCAGCCGATACCCATCATCCGCTGCCGGTCGTGGTGACCGACGTCAATCCGCGCGGCGCCCTGCTGCGACTGGAGCTGGAGCCTCAGGACTGGCCGGGCCAATTGCTGGAAGCCGAGCTGCCTCGCCAACAGCTGGAGCAGGCCCGCCGCGGCCAGACACTTTATCTGGGCAGCCAGGGCGGCCGCCTCTATATAGGCGACCAGCAGGTGACCGAAGAAAGTCTGGCGTTAACCGCCTGACACAAAGCTGGAAGCCTGTCTCTTGGTCATACACCTCCGAGGACGGCCGCCGGGCGAAACAGCAGTGCGGTTGCGCTCCGCCGACACGCTTCAAGCCCATCCATGGGGCGCTCGTCAAATGTCATCCCTGACATTTGACGGTCGGCTTCGGCAATCCCCACTGCTGCTTCGAGCAACATCGGCGCAGCCTGTATGCGGTCAGTCAGCTCCGAGTGTCCCAAGGAGGGCAAAGGGTGTCTGCTTCGCCGGCCCTCTGCGCCATGGATGGCGCAGCGGAGCCCCCATGGATGGGTTCACGGCGTGCCGGAGAAGCAGTGCACTTTGTCCGACGAAAATGCACAGTACAACAAATGACAAAAACAGGAAGGCGTACAGCTTACGTCTGCCGTCAGACCTAGTTGAACACCCCGGATGACAGGTAGCGATCGCCCCGGTCGCAGACGATGGCGACGATAATCGCGTTATCGACTTGTTCGGCCAGCTTGATCGCACCGGCTACGGCACCGCCGGAGCTGACACCACAGAAGATGCCTTCTTCCTTTGCCAATCTGAGCATGGTGGCAACCGCTTCTTCTTCGCCGATATCCAGCACTCGATCCACCCGGCTCTGTTCGAAAATGCCCGGCAGATAGGCCTCTGGCCAGCGACGAATGCCCGGAATATTGCTGCCTTCGCAGGGCTGCAGGCCGACGATTTGCACCGCTTCGTTCTGCTGCTTGAGGTATTGCGACACCCCCATGATGGTGCCGGTGGTGCCCATGCTGGACACGAAATGGGTGACCCGCCCGTCGGTTTGCTGCCAGATTTCGGGCCCCGTGGTCAGCAGGTGCGCCTCGGGATTGTCCGGGTTGTTGAACTGGTCGAGGATCACGCCCTGGCCTTCGGCGGCCATTCTGTCGGCCAGATCCCGGGCGCCTTCCATTCCTTCCTGCTTGCTGACCAGGATCAGCTCGGCACCATAAGCCAGCATCGAGGCCTTGCGCTCTTCGGTGGCGTTGTCGGGCATGATCAACACCATGCGATAGCCCTTGATCGCCGCCGCCATCGCCAATGCGATGCCGGTGTTGCCACTGGTGGCTTCGATCAGGGTGTCGCCGGGCTTGATATCACCCCGGGCCTCGGCCTGGCGGATCATGTTCAGCGCCGGCCTGTCCTTTACCGAACCCGCCGGGTTATTACCTTCCAGCTTTACCAGCACCTGGCTGCCGGTGTGGCTGGCCAACCGCTGCAGGCGGACCAGAGGGGTATTGCCGACAAAGTCTTCTATGGTCGGGAACTGCATCATTAATCCTTGAAAGCTATGCGTTTATGCCATTTTACCCGATGCGGCGGGCGGCCTCGACCGCTTATTGCTGCACCAGTGCCAGTCGGGCACCCAGTGCCATCATCAGTCCACCCGACAGTCGATTCAGGTAAACCGAGACCCGCTCCCGCCCCTGCAGACCCCGCTTCAACCGCTGGCCGAGCAGGCCGTAAGCGCCGTTGCAGAGGGTGGCAGTCAAGGTGAACACCAGCCCCAGTTGCAGCAATTGCATCGGCACCGAACCCAGCTCCTGGCTGATGAACTGGGGCAGAAAGGCGAGAAAGAACAGCGCAACCTTGGGATTGAGCAGGCCGACCATCAGGCCGCGATAGAAAATACGGCCAGCACCGCCGCTGTTTTGCGCCTGCGGCAGATGCATGGTCGAAGCACTGCGCAGGCTGGTCCAGCCCAGATAAAGCAGATAGGCGGCGCCCAGATACTTGATCACCATGAAGGCGGTGGCCGACTGCATCACCAGCGCCGACAGCCCCACGACCGCCAGCAGGGTATGGCCCAGATAAGCGACGCCCAGCCCCATTGCCGCCCAGAGCCCGGCAAAACGGCGCTCGCCCAGAGCTTGCGACAGCACAAAGAAGATATCCGGCCCCGGTGTTAGATTCAGGGCCAGACAGGCAGGAATAAACAGCAACCAGAGTTCCATTTTATACCTCGTTCAGGCTTGCGCCCTCGTTCACGAAAAAAGATCAGGGGCCTGATAATATGCTACAACCCTTAGGTCCTGCCATACCATCTATATGGCGCTGTCGCCTATAGTCATGCCATCTGTATAAAGGAGTCTGTATGCCGCTGAAAGGACTTGATGCCCTGTTCCGACCTACCAGTATCGCCGTGATCGGCGCCTCTCATCGGGACGATGGCGCCGGCAAGCTGGTGATGAAAAACCTGCTGGCCGGCAACTTCAGCGGCCCCATCATGCCGGTTAATCCCAAGTACGAAGCGGTGGCCGGCGTGATGGCCTACCCCGACATTCAGAGCCTGCCCCGAATACCCGATCTGGCCATTATCTGTACGCCAGCCAGCAAGAATCCGGGCATTATCGACCAGCTCGGCCGAAAAGGCTGTAAAGCCGCCATTATTCTGGCCGCCGGTACCTCTTCCGACCAGCTGGAGCAGATGAAAGCCAGCGCGCGCGAACATCGCATGCGTTTGCTCGGCCCCAACAGCATGGGGATCATACTGCCGCACCTGGGACTGAATGTGAGTTTTGCGCCTTTTCCGGCCAAACCGGGTCGAATCGCCTTTGTTTCTCAATCGGCGGCGGTGTGCTCCACCATTCTGGACTGGGCCCGCCACAACGACATCGGCTTCTCGCACTTCATTTCGCTCGGTGATGCCTGCGATATCGACTTCGCCCAGTTGCTCGACTATCTGGCACGGGACCGGCACACCAGCGCCATTCTGCTGTATATGGATGCGATACAGGACGCGCGCGCCTTCATGTCGGCCGCGCGAACCGCTTCACGCAACAAGGCGGTACTGGTGGTCAAGAGCGGCAAGACCCGCATCGGTGCCCAGCTCGGCCATTTGCATACCGGCGGTAATGTGGGCATGGACGCCGCCTACGACGCCGCCATTCGCCGGGCCGGCATGCTGCGGGTAAGAGACACCCACGATTTGTTTGCGGCAGTAGAAACCCTCAACCATGCCCAGAGCCTGCGCGGCGAACGGCTGGTCATTCTTACCAACGGCGGGGGCCCTGCGATCATGGCCATCGACACCCTGCTGGCCCGGGGCGGCAAGCTGGCCAGCCTGAGCGAGAGTACCAGGGCGGCGCTGGATCAGGTGCTGCCGCCGGCCTGGTCCAAAACCAACCCCATCGATATCGTCGGCGATGCGCCGATCGCACGCTATACCGACAGCCTGAAGGTGCTGCTCGACAGCGATGACTGCGATGCCATCCTGATCATGCATGCGCCCTCCGCCGCCGTCTCCAGCACCCTGGTCGCCAGGGAAGTTATCAAGATTATCAGAGAGCATCCACGCGCCCGCCGTTTCAACATCCTCACCAACTGGTCGGGAGAAACCAGTGTGTTCGAGGCGCGTCGCTGCTTTACCGAAGCCGGTATTCCCACTTACCGCACACCGGAAAGTGCCGCCGGCGCCTTTATGCACCTGGTGGAGTATCGCCGCAACCAGAAACAACTGATGGAAACCCCGGAGTCCATCTCCGATATGCCCAGCGACAGCGAAACGGTGAAACTGCTGATCAAGGAAGCTTTTCAGCAGGGAATTACTCAACTGGATACCCATGAAGTCAGCCGCCTGATGGCCGCCTACGGTATTCAGACCCTGCCGACCTGGATTGCTTCGGACAGCACCGAAGCCGCGCATATTGCCGAGCAAATAGGTTATCCGGTAGCGATCAAGCTGCGATCTCCCGATATAGTGCATAAATCCGATGTGTCCGGCGTGGTGCTCAACCTACGCTCTGCCGCAGAGGTAGCGCAGGCCGCCGATGCCATTCTGGATCGAGTACGGCAGGCTTATCCCGGTGCCCGCATTCACGGCCTCATCGTACAGCGCATGGCGCGCCGGGCCGGGTCTCAGGAATTACATATCGGCGTACGCTCGGATCCGGTGTTTGGCCCGGTGATTCTGCTCGGCGACGGCGGTATAGATTGGGAAGGTGAAGAGCAGGCCGCCGTTGCCCTGCTGCCGCTGAACATGACACTGGCCCGTTATCTGGTCATCCATGCCCTTAAAAGCGGCAAGGTCAGGGCCAACCGATCGCAGCAATCGCTGGACATGGAAGCCATCTGCCGGGTGCTGACCAAGGTGTCTCATCTGATTATCAATCATCCCGAGATCACCCGACTCGATATTCACCCGCTGCTGGCCACCGGCAAGGAGCTCATCGCCCTGGATGTCAGCATGAAGCTCGAGCCCTTTGAAGGCGATGGTCAGGCCCGCTTGGCGATTCGCCCCTACCCCAAGGAGTGGGAAGAAAGGACACAGTTAAAAGACGGCAGCAGCATCCTGCTCCGCCCGGTATTGCCGGAAGATGAACCCGCACATAAAGACTTTGTCAGTAATGTGTCCGATGAAGATCGCTATAAGCGCTTCTTCGCCGATGTGGTGATCGGGCATGAAGAACTGGCCCACATGACGCAGATTGATTACGACCGGGAAATAGCCTTTGTAGCGGTGGCAGAAGACGGAAAAATTCTGGCCGTGGTGCGCGCCATCTCGGATCCGGATAACGATGACGCCGAGTTTGCCGTGCTGGTTCGCTCCGATCTCAAGGGCATGGGCCTGGGGCGGCTCTTGATGGAGAAGATCATCCGCTATGCTCGCGTGCGGGGTCTGAATAGCCTGAGCGGTATCACAATGCCTTCAAACCGGGGCATGATCACCCTGGCCCGCAAGCTGGGGTTCAAGGTCAAGGTACAGCTGGAAGATGGCATCGTTGAGCTTAAGCTGGCCCTCGAGACGGTGACGGCTGAAGAGTGAGGTAATACCAATCTGGAAAACTAACTGATCTATTTAGCTACCCTGTAAAGGTCGAA
>JAAEZO010000114.1 GCA_018222825.1 Gammaproteobacteria bacterium | reverse complement strand
CCCTGCTGGTAACCGAAGACGGCTGCGAAGTACTGACCCTGCGCAAAGACGACAACCTGCCGCGCATCATCAAGGCTGAAAGCTAAACTCCGATAAGCTGGCGCGGCTCCTACCGTCGGCAGACCCCGCGCAGCAGAATAAAAAACGGCGCTGTTTAATACAGCGCCGTTTTTGTTCCTGCACCAATCTTATTGGTCGCTTGAAATCGACCCTGAGATCCTTACATCTGCGTCACTATGTCTTCGGCAAATTCGGAGCAGCTACGCAGGGTGGCGTCGGTCATTTGCCGCTCAAAGTCGTAGGTGACCGTCTTGTTGGCGATCGCCCCTTCCATGCCCTTGACGATAAGGTCTGCCGCCTCAGTCCAGCCCAGGTGGCGCAGCATCATCTCGGCGGAGAGAATAAGTGATCCCGGATTGACCTTGTCTTGCCCCGCATACTTGGGTGCCGTGCCGTGGGTAGCCTCGAACAATGCCACGCCGTCGCCGATGTTGGCTCCGGGGGCGATACCGATGCCGCCCACCTGGGCCGCCAAAGCATCGGAAATATAGTCACCGTTCAGGTTCATGCAGGCAATCACGTCGTATTCGGCCGGGCGCAGCAGTATCTGCTGCAGAAAGGCATCGGCAATCACATCCTTGACGATAATCTCCTTGCCGGTGTTAGGGTTGTTAAATGAACACCAGGGGCCGCCGTCAATCAATTCGGCACCGAACTCTTCCCGCGCCAACTCATAGCCCCAGTCCTTGAAGGCGCCTTCGGTGAACTTCATGATATTGCCCTTGTGGACCAGGGTCAGCGAGTCGCGGTCATTATCGATGGCATACTGCAACGCGGCACGTACCAGCCGCCGGGTACCCTGGCGAGAGGTCGGCTTGATGCCGATGCCGCAGTCTTCGGGGAAACGGATTTTCTGCACCCCCATGTCGTTGCGCAGAAAGTCGATTACCTTCTGGGCCTCGGGGCTGCCGGCCTGCCATTCGATCCCCGCGTAGATGTCTTCGCTGTTCTCGCGAAAAATCACCATGTCGGTCAGCTCCGGCTGTTTCACCGGGCTGGGTGTACCCTGGTAATAACGCACCGGACGCAGGCAGATATACAAATCCAGCTGCTGACGCAGCGCCACGTTAAGCGAACGAATGCCACCGCCCACCGGGGTCGTCAGCGGGCCCTTGATGGCCACATGATAATCCCGAATAAGTTCGAGCGTTTCTTCCGGCAGCCAGTTGTTTTCACCGTAAACCCGGGTCGATTTTTCGCCGGTATAAATTTCCATCCAGCTGATCTGACGCTCGCCCTGATAGGCTTTGGCCACGGCGGCATCCACCACCAGCTTCATCGCCGGGGTCACGTCCACGCCGATGCCATCGCCTTCGATAAAAGGGATAATGGGGTGATTGGGTACCTGCAGTTTGCCGGTGTTATCCAGGGTGATTTTTTGTCCTTCTGCCGGCACCGTTACCTGTGAAGTCATCGCATTCTCCTGCTTGTTATTGGTCGCTTTGTTCTGCGTGCAGCTTGCCCTCTTCCTCAGGCAGCTTCGGCAGCTTAGGACAAAAAATAGGCGATAGATATTGAGCCGGTCACAGTTCGACCGCGCGGCTCGTTAGCCGAGAAGAGCAGATTTTGTTATGCTGAAGCCCCTGTTTATCAAGACTTTTCGCCATGAAAGCCAGAAAACCACGGCCCGCCTCCAGACCCGGAGCCAAACCAGCCAGAGTAAAGTCCAAGCCGGCACCCGTCGGGCCACCGACCACGCTGCTGTTCAACAAGCCCTATATGGTGCTGTGCCAGTTTACCGATGGTGACGGCCGCCAGACCCTGGCCGACTTTGTGAAGGTACCCGGCGTTTATGCCGCCGGCCGGCTGGATCGGGACAGCGAAGGGCTGCTGCTGCTGACCAACGATGGTGCCCTCAATGCCCGCCTTACCCAGCCCGGACGCAAAACCGCCAAAACCTACTGGGTGCAGGTAGAAGGCGCTCCCACCGAGGCGGAGCTGGAAACATTGCGCCGGGGAGTAACGCTGAAGGATGGCCCTACCCTGCCCGCTCGAGTGCGATTGATGGACGCGCCGACTATCTGGCCACGCACGCCGCCCATTCGCGAGCGGCAGAATATTCCGACAAGCTGGCTGGAAATCCAGATCACCGAAGGGCGCAACCGCCAGGTGCGGCGCATGACCGCCCATATCGGCTTTCCTACCCTGCGGCTGATCCGCTATGCCATTGGTGACTGGACTCTGGACGATCTGCAACCCGGGCAATGGAGAAAGCTATGAGCCATCATCCCTTTGCAGTGACCCTGGCGGTGATCGTGCGCGCCGGTGAACGGTTTTTGATGGTGGAAGAATGGCAACAGGACCGGGTGATGTTCAATCAGCCAGCCGGCCACCTTGAACCGGGCGAAAGTCTGCTCGACGGCGCCCGCCGCGAATTGCTGGAAGAAACCGGCCTGGTCCTGCCGCTGGAGCAGGCGGTGGCCATTTATCAATTCGAGGCGCCGGACAACGGCACCCATTTTGTGCGCTTCACTTTCTGCACCGAGGTACCCGAGCCGCTGGCCACCCACCCACAGGATCCGGACGGTGACATTATTCGCTGCCACTGGCTGACCTTGTCCGAAATAGAAGCCCTAGGCGACCAGTTGCGCAGCCCGTTGATCATGGCCTCGTTTCGCGATTACCTGGCCGGACAGCGCTTTCCCTTGAATGCGTTGAAAGCATATTGAGGTGCGAGTAGGGTCCAATTTATTGGACCAACCCAAGCTACGAGCAACACCACCGGTCGAATACTCTTACCTAAAAGTAAGTCGACCCTACAAAAAAACAGCTCCGTAGGCGCCCATTTATGCGGCGCAAACCTTCAGGCCCGTCGGAATTTTCAGGCTCGGTGCATGATCTGAAGTTCAGAACTATTGGTATCGCTCAGCGAAGCTGAGCCTGCCAACTGAAGAGGTATCTACGGGGTCCGGTGGCTGTTTTCGCAGGCCCGCCGACTAAAGTGGCGGCTACAGGGCGAATCCAACTCCCGCTGGCGCCATTTGTCTGGTAAAATGCTGGCCGTTTTGCATACAGGTAACGGCGAGTAGTGATGAGCGATAACAGTCAGCTAAAAGTGATTGTCGGCATGTCCGGCGGTGTGGATTCTTCCGTTTCGGCCTATTTGCTGCAGCAGCAGGGCTATCAGGTTGAAGGCCTGTTCATGAAAAACTGGGAAGAAGACGACACCGACGAGTTCTGCTCCGCCGCCGAAGATCTGCGGGACGCTCAGGCGGTGTGCGACAAGCTCGGCATCGAGCTTCACACCATCAACTTTGCCGCCGAATACTGGGACAACGTGTTCGAGCATTTTCTGGCGGAATACAAGGCCGGGCGTACCCCCAATCCCGATATCCTGTGCAACAAGGAAATCAAGTTCAAGGCTTTCCTCGAGTTTGCCGCCGAAGATCTGGGCGCCGACTACATCGCCACCGGCCACTACGTACGCCGCAGCTTTGACGAGCAGCCCCGCATGCTGCGCGGCCTGGACGGCAACAAGGATCAGAGCTACTTTCTCTACACCCTGAGTTCGCAACAAATCGCCAAAAGTCTGTTTCCGGTGGGTGAACTGGAAAAGCCGGAGGTGCGCCGCATCGCCGAGCAGCTGGAGCTGGTCACCGCCAAGAAAAAAGACTCCACCGGCATCTGTTTTATCGGCGAGCGCAAGTTCACGGATTTTCTGGCTCGCTACCTGCCCGCCCAGCCCGGCAAGATTGAGACGGTGAATGGCGTGGTCATCGGCGAACACCAGGGGCTGATGTATCACACTCTGGGTCAGCGCAAGGGCTTGGGTATCGGCGGTCTGAAAAACGCCACCGACGAGCCCTGGTACGTGGTCGATAAAGAGCTGGATCGCAATGTGCTGGTGGTCGCTCAGGGCGATCATCCGCGGCTGTATTCCAACGGTTTGATTGCCCGCCAATTGCACTGGGTGGATCGCATGCCCATTAGGGAAGCGTTTCGCTGTACCATCAAGACCCGTTATCGTCAGACCGACGTGCCCTGTCTGGTAGAGCCGATGGATGAGGAAACCATCAAGGTCACCTTCGATCAGCCACAGGCGGCGGTCACGCCAGGCCAGTCCGCCGTCTTCTACGATGGCGAAGTTTGCCTCGGCGGCGGTATTATCGAAACCCGTTTCAGTCAGGAGCACGCGTGAGTCACAGCCTCGAAAACCAAACCCTGGCCTTTGCCGGCATCTGCCAGGCCGCCAGTCTGGTGCAGCAGGTCGCCCGTGAAGGCAGCATCAACGATAAAAGCCTGTTCGAAGCCACCCTCAACAGCATTCTGGTCACCGACGCCGAACAGTCGGTGGATATTTACGGCGGCCATGCGTCACTCAGCCTGGGTTATCAGACACTAATTGATCAGCTCGGCAACAACAGCAGCCGCAAGAATGCCGAACTGACCCGCTATCTGGTCGGTATTGTCGCCCTGGAGCGCAAGCTGGCCAAGCGCCGCGACCTGATGTCCATGCTCGGCGAGCGCATCAATCAGGTAAAACGCCAGTTACACCATTTCGAGCTGCTCGACGAGCAGGTACTGGCCAATCTGGCCAGCGTGTATAGCGATATCGTCAGCCCTATAGGCCCGCGTATTCAGGTAGCCGGGAACCCGACCTACCTGCAGCAGCCGCTGGTGCAGCATCAGATTCGGGCGCTGCTGCTGGCCGGTATTCGCAGCGCCGTACTCTGGCGTCAGCTCGGCGGCAAACGCCGTCATATTCTGTTTTCTCGCAAGCGACTGGTGGCTCAGGCCCAGGCCGCCTTGCGTTATTAACCATCCTTTATTGTTACCCCCCAACGTTCAGGAGTCCTTGTTCATGGAATTGTCAGCATTAACGGCTATTTCTCCGGTTGATGGCCGTTACGGCACCAAAACCCAGGAGCTGCGCACCATTTTTTCCGAATTTGGTTTATTGCGCTTTCGTGTAGAAGTCGAGGTACGCTGGCTGCAGGCGCTGGCCGCCCATGCTGAAATTACCGAGGTGCCCGCCCTGTCCGCCGAGGCCAACGCCCTGCTGGACGCCATTGTCGCCAACTTCAACGAAGCCGATGGCCAGCGCATCAAGGATATCGAGCGCACCACCAACCACGACGTGAAAGCGGTGGAATACTTCCTGAAAGAAAAGGCTGAAGTCTTGCCCGAACTGGCGGCGGTAAGCGAATTCATTCACTTTGCCTGCACCAGCGAAGACATCAACAACAACGCGCATGCGCTGATGCTGAAAGCCGGCCGGGATGAAGTGGTGGTACCTTACTGCCAGCAGCTGGTTGACGAAATCAAGCGCCTGGCCGCTCTGTATCGCGACGTGCCCATGCTGAGCCGCACCCACGGTCAGCCCGCCTCGCCCACAACCCTGGGCAAGGAAATGGCCAATGTGGCCTACCGTCTGGAGCGCCAGCTCAAGCAAATCAAGTCGGTAGAAATGCTGGCCAAGATCAATGGCGCCGTGGGCAACTACAACGCGCACCTGTCTGCCTATCCGGAAGTGGACTGGGCCGGTTTTGCCGAGCGCTTCGTCACCGGTCTGGGGCTGACCTTCAACCCCTACACCACCCAGATTGAACCGCACGACTACATTGCCGAGCTGTTCGACGCCATCGCCCGCTTCAACACCATACTGCTCGACTTCGATCGGGACGTGTGGGGTTACATTTCGGTCGGTTACTTCAAGCAGAGAACCGTGGCCGGCGAAATCGGCTCCAGCACCATGCCGCACAAGGTCAATCCGATCGACTTCGAAAACTCCGAAGGCAATCTGGGTCTCGCCAATGCCATCTTCAACCACCTGGCCGCCAAGCTGCCGGTGTCTCGCTGGCAGCGCGATCTGACCGACAGCACGGTGCTGCGCAACCTGGGTGTGGCCGTGGGCTACTCGCTGATCGCCTATCAGGCGACCCTGAAAGGCATCAGCAAGCTGGAAGCCAACCCAACTGCCCTGGCTGCCGATCTGGATCAGAACTGGGAAGTGCTGGCCGAGCCGGTCCAGACCGTAATGCGTCGCTACGGCATCGAAAAGCCCTACGAGAAGCTGAAAGAGCTGACCCGCGGCAAGCGCGTAGACGCCGAAGGCATGCGCACCTTCATCGACGGCCTGGAACTGCCCGAGTCGGTAAAGGATCAGCTCAAACTGCTGACCCCCGCCAACTACATCGGCAGCGCCATCCAGCTGACCGACGAGCTGAAGTAACAGCGTTAACGTGCAATGATAAAAGGGGCTTCGGCCCCTTTTTTGTGACCGGTGCACCAGCATCGGTCGAAGAAATTCGATCCTACGACTAACGGCGCCCGCCTTACCCGGCGCGAACCGACAGCAACGCTCCCGTATCAGGCCCCTCACGGCTCACAATCTATCATTCTCTGCTACGCCTAGGCATAATAGCCCGCTATTCTTAACGCATCAGCCCCATCATTACAGGTCCCCATGCACAGTGCACTGAAACTGGATATCGACGACTTTCTGGCCAACTACTGGCAACGCAAGCCCCTGCTCATCAAGGCCGGTTTTCCCGGCTTTGAAGATCCGCTCAGCCCGGACGAACTGGCCGGCCTGGCACTGGAGCCACACATCGAATCCCGCCGGGTCTGGCGTGCCGACGAACGCTGGAACGCAGAAACCGGTCCCTTCGAGAGCTACGATCATCTGGGCGAAACCGACTGGACTCTGCTGGTGCAGGCCGTCAACCAGTGGCACCCGGCAGTGCAGGATGTGGCGGAAGCCTTTCGCTTCATCCCCGGCTGGCGCTTCGATGATGTGATGGTCAGCTTCTCCACTCCCGGTGGTGGCGTGGGCCCTCATATCGATCAGTACGGGGTCTTTATCATTCAGGGCGACGGTCGCCGTCGCTGGCGCGTGGGTCTGCCGCAAACGCTGAAACAGTTTGCCGCTCACGGTGCCCTGCGCCACTGTGAGGCTTTCGAGGCGGAAATAGACGAAGTGCTGGAGCCCGGCGATGTACTCTATATTCCACCCGGCTGCCCGCACGAAGGATATGCCGAAACGCCCGCGCTCAATTACTCCATCGGTTTCCGGGCCCCGGATGCACGCGATCTGATTTCCGGCTTTGCCGATCACATGCTTGCCCACGAGTCTGACAGCCGGCGCTTCGACGATGCCGCCATGGCGCCCTGTACGGCCCACGGTCGCATCGATCACCAGGCGATGCTCCAGGTGAAGGCGCTGATGGTCGAACTGCTGGACGATCCGGTGCGAATGGCCGACTGGTTTGGCGAGATGATCTCGGAAGCCAAGCACGATCTGGATCTGGAGCCGGTAGAGCCGCTCTATAGCCTGGAAGAGCTGGTGTTGCGCCTGGATCACGGCGATCATCTGTATCGGCTGGCCGGTGCACGCTGCTTCTATATGGAAGGCAGTGAGGATGTGTTTTATCTGGACGGTGATCGCTACCAGCTTGAAGAGCCGGATGCCGACGCCATCGCACTGCTGTGTGATCAGGCCCGCATCTGCGGCCCGGAAGTGGCCTGCCTGAAGCAACCCCAGGCGCTGCTGGAAGTATTGCTGCCGCTGGTCAATCAGGGATACTGGTACTTCGAAGAAGACGAATAAGCAGGAAACCGTAATATCATCGGAAATAAAAAACGGCGCTGTCTGATACAGCGCCGTTTTTGTTTGTTTCGGCATACACGTGGTCGAATACTCTTTATCTAAATAAAGCGACCCTACGTCAGCTCATCAAACGCGGGATGGTAGCTCACCATGCCAGTGGGGGCCGGTTGCTTGAGAGCCAGTGCCATAAAGGCGTCGCCCGCCTCGGGATAGGCGCATTCCAGACCCAGCTCCCTTGCAGGCCGAAAGCCGAAGCGTTGATAGAACGCCGGTTCGCCCAGTACCACCACACCGGCCCAATCCAGCTCATTGGCGCTGTCGAGTGCTTCCCTAATCATCTCCGAAGCTACGCCCTGCTGCTGGCATTCGGGCCAGACGCTGACCGGAGCCAGTCCCAGCCAGCCGATATCCTCGCCGTTCACCAGCACCGGACTCATCACCAGATGGCCGATGATGGCGCCTTCGTATTCGGCAACCTGGCTCAGGCTGATGGCGCCCTGCTCACGCAAGGCCCACACCAGATCCGCTTCGTCGTCCCGCTCAAAGGCAGCATAGACTACCTCGTCGATGTCGTCGCCATCACCCGGCCGCTCGGTTCTGCATATCAGCATGATGACAAATCCTATGGCGCCAGCCGATCGATGGTCCAACCATCGGCGCCTTCACGCTGATACAGAAAGCGGTCGTGCAGACGATTGGCGCCGCCCTGCCAGAACTCGACGGTGTCGAACCTGACCCGAAAACCACCCCAGAAGCTCGGCAGCGGCACCTCACCGCTGGCAAATTTCTGCTTCATTTCCAGAAACTTGGCTTCCAGCAGACCGCGGGCGGAAATACGCGATGACTGCTGCGAGACCCAGGCGCCAATCTGGCTGTCTTTGGGACGGCTGCTGAAATATTTCATCACCTCCAGTGCCGACAGGCGCTCCACCTGACCGGTCACGTGCACCTGACGTTCCAGCGGATGCCAGGGAAACAGCAGGCTGATGCGCGGATTACCCGCCAGCTGGCTGGCCTTGCGGCTGCCCATGTTGGTGTAGAACACGAAGCCGCGCTCATCGGTATGCTTGAGCAGCACGATGCGCTGAAACGGCTGTCCGTGCTCATCTACCGTGCCGACCACCATGGCGGTGGGATCGGCCAGGTTGGCGGCAATCGCCTGCTGCATCCAGGTTTCAAACAGAGACAAAGGGTTATCCGGCAAATCCTTGCGGCGCAAGCCGCCTTGCAGGTATTCCCGCCGGTAGTCGGCCAATTCCATAGACAGGTCTCTCATAGTTCGGGGATAGGCTATTGTGCGTTGAGCGTCGATGATTGGCAAGAAGGCTACCGCCGGTAGCGGGATCACGAAACCTGAGAATGCCGGGCAGTAATGATATAATTCGGCCCTCAACCGTTTTTCTTTCTGCCCGTTACCGCGAGTACTTTAATGGCCCTGCTGATCACCGACAAATGCATTAATTGCGACATGTGCGAACCCGAATGCCCGAACGGTGCCATCACCTTTG
>JAAEZO010000113.1 GCA_018222825.1 Gammaproteobacteria bacterium | reverse complement strand
TCGGCCACCAGCAGATCAATCCAGCGTTTAACCCAATGCCGGTTGAAGCTGTCCAGCCCCTGCAGCGGCTCGTCCAGGATCAGAATCGGCGGATGCTTGACCATGGCACGGGCAATCAGCAGTAGTCGTTGCTGGCCGTAAGACAAATGACGGAACGGCTCGTTGGCCAACGCCTGCATGCCCAGCAGACTCAGCCATTGGTCGACCAGCGCCAGCTGGGCATCGCCTGGCTGTTGATACACGCCGATGGAGTCGAAAAAGCCGGACAGGATCACCGCCTTGGGGGTGGCCGTTACCCGGTAATCCTGCTGCATGGTGGTGCTGACGTAGCCGATGTGCTGCTTGATGTCCCAGATGCTCTCACCACTGCCCCGCCGATGACCGAACAGGGTCAGATCGTTGCTGTACCCCTGAGGATGATCGCCAGTCACCAGACTCAGCAGCGTCGATTTGCCGGCGCCGTTGGGGCCGATGATTTGCCAGTGCTGGCCCGGGTCTACCTGCCAGTTCAGGCCGGTGAGAATACGTTTGTCACCATAGCTGACCCGAATGTCACGCATCACGATACGCGGGGTCTGCGGGTCCAGCGCCCGACGCTGTGCCTCCGGATCGGCCGACGGCAACGCCTGAGTGGCGTTTTCCATTGCCGCCAGGTGTGTCAATTGCATCAACTCGGCCGAAGCCGCCACCTCGGTGCGCGGACCGGCCAGACTCAGTTCACATTCGGCCAGAATACCGAGCCGGTCGGAAAAGTCGGGAATCTCCTCGAAGCGGTTGAGGATCAGCACCAGGGTCTGCCCCGCGCTCACCAGCTCCTGCAGCAGGCTCATCAGGCCCGCATGGGCATCCACATCGAGGCCATCGAAGGGCTCGTCCAGCACCAGCAATTCCGGCTGTTGCAACAGGGCCCGGCACAGCAATACCTTGCGGGTTTCACCGGTAGAAAGAAAACGAAAGCCCCGGTCGAGCAATGCGGTAATGCCGAAGCGCTCGGCAAGCTGTGCCAGCTGGGTTGCATCGCCACCCGCTTCCAGCATGATCTGACGGGCACTGTGGCCCTGATCCTCATAATCGAGCAGATCGCTTTCGTCTTCTTCCCGCTCCCGGTCGGCCAGTTGCTGTAACTGCTCGAACGACACCCATTCGATACGCTTGAAGCTATTGTCGGCCTCGCCGCTCAGCTGTTTCAGCTCGCCGGCCAAAGCGCGAGCCAGCGCCGTTTTACCGCTGCCATTGGCGCCAACAAAGCTCCAGCATTGCCCGGCATCCAGCTCAAGCGCCTTGATGGACAGGCGATGATGCTCGCTGATGAAAAAGTCGGCGTGGCTGATACGAATGGCGGTCATAAAATCAAAATTCCTTCTCGATAAATGGCAAAAAAGGCACATCATCGACAACCCGACGCCTCGATGCAAGCAACAAAATGTCACGGTAAATCGTTAACTGTGAGCCAGCGCGCAACCAAAGGCGCCGTAACAGGCTAACGTTTAAGGGTCTTTTTTCATCGAGGAATTCATATGCGCTATCACCCGGACCTGCTCAACGAACTGAATTTGCTGCTGCATTTCGATCTCGATACCACCCAGCAAGGCATCAAGGTACACCACGACGCCGAGCCGGCACTGATTGCCGCCGCCCAGCGTCTGCATGACAAAGGGCTGTGCACCCTGCCAGACGGCGGCTACCTGACCGATCTGGGACGGGAAGCCAGTGAACATGCCCAGAACCTGCTGACGCTGTTGCGCGAGCCGGCCACCGCCTGACTCGAATACCAGCCATAAAAAATGCCGGCAATTGCCGGCATTTTTATTCAGTTCGAATCGCGAAAGGCTTACAGGCCGCTGGCGTTTTCGGTCAGGTACTTGGCTACGCCTTCGGTAGACGCTTCCATACCTTTTTTGCCTTTTTCCCACTGAGCCGGGCACACTTCGCCGTGCTCTTCGTGGAACTGCAGGGCATCAACCATGCGCAGCATTTCATCGATGTTACGACCCAGCGGCAGATCGTTAACCACCTGGTGACGTACCAGGCCGTTCTTGTCGATCAGGAAAGAGCCACGGAAGGCCACACCGGCTTCCGGATGCTCAACGTCGTAGGCCTTGCAGATTTCGTGCTTGACGTCGGCAACCAGCGGGTATTTAACCTGGCCAATACCACCGTTTTCCACGGCGGTGTTACGCCATGCGTTGTGGCTGAACTGGGAATCGATAGACACGCCAATCACTTCCACGCCGCGCTTCTGGAATTCTTCAAAGCGGTGATCGAAGGCGATCAGCTCTGACGGGCACACGAAGGTGAAGTCCAGCGGGTAGAAAAATACCACGGCCGCTTTGCCTTCGGTGAATTGCTTGAGGTTGAAGTTGTCAACGATTTCGCCATTACCCAGTACAGCAGCAGCAGTAAAGTCGGGGGCCGGACGGCCTACCAGTACGCTCATGTATTTCTCCTTGGTGATTACACTAATCGGTTTCCAGGAAACCACGTCGTTCGACTACACAGTATATGGGCGTCGAACAGCAAACCCAAGGGGCAGCGCACCGGATATATGGTTGGTTGCGCAAAGTTACACCGGTGGTGAATGCAGATTATGGACAAAAAAGCTCGACATTCCGGGCTGAGTTTGCAAACTAGCCCTCCTTAAATTCTGTTCTACCTAAAATACCATAAGGATAAGTAATGAATCCTGTTGTCGTCGCCGTCTGCCTGATGCTGGCCCTTAGCCTGCTACGCATCAACGTGGTGATCTCTCTCGCGCTCAGCGCCCTGGTGGGGGGCATGGTCGGAGGCCTGTCACTGACCGAAGCTGCCAAAATCTTTGCCGATGGCCTGGGCGGCGGTGCCACCATTGCCCTGAGCTATGCCATGCTGGGTGCCTTTGCCGTGGCCATCGCCCGTTCCGGCATTACCGACCTGCTGGCGGTCAAGGTCATCAAGGCCCTGGGCCAGAACGCCACGGCCAGTCGTGTGTTGTGGATCAAGGCGATGCTGTTATGCGCCCTGTTGCTGGTGGCCATTTCATCCCAGAACCTGATCCCCATTCATATTGCCTTTATTCCCATTCTGGTTCCGCCGCTGCTGCATGTAATGGCACGACTGAAGCTGGATCGTCGCGCCGTGGCCTGTGTGCTGACCTTTGGTCTGACTGCCACCTACATGATGCTGCCGGTGGGCTTTGGCGGCATCTTTCTCAACAACATTCTGCTGGCCAATCTGGTCGAGAACGGAGTGGCAGTCAGCAAGTCGATGCTGCCCACCGCCATGGCCATTCCGGTTGGCGGCATGTTTCTGGGATTGCTGGTGGCCCTGTTTATCAGCTACCGCAAGCCGCGTGAATATGATGAAAGCAAGATACTGGCGGTCGAACCCGAGCATATTCAGGTCAATGTTTTCCACATCGCCATTGCCGTAGTGGCTATTCTGAGTGCCCTGAGTCTGCAGCTGTACAGCGACTCCATCATTCTCGGCGCCATGGTCGGCTTCGTGATTTTCACCCTGGGTGGCGTGATCAAATACAAGGAAAGCCAGGATGCCTTTACCCAGGGCGTGAAGATGATGTCGCTGATCGGCTTTATCATGATTGCCGCCGCCGGTTTTGCCGCCGTGATGAAGGCCACCGATGGCATCGACACCCTGGTGCAGGCGGTCGACTCGGCGCTGGGTGACAACAAGGCTCTGGCAGCCCTGGCCATGCTGGTGGTGGGTCTCTTTATCACCATGGGCATCGGCTCGTCGTTTTCGACCATTCCGATTATCGCCCCCATCTATGTACCCCTGTGCATTGCGCTGGGCTTTTCACCGCTGGCGACCCTCGCCATCATTGGTACCGCCGGCGCCCTGGGTGATGCGGGCTCTCCCGCCTCGGACTCCACCCTCGGTCCCACCTCGGGCCTGAATGCCGATGGTCAGCACGACCATATCTGGGACTCGGTAGTACCGACCTTTCTGCACTACAACCTGCCACTGGTCGGTTTCGGCTGGGTTGCCGCCATGGTGCTTTAAACCAAACGTTAAGCTATCAGTTGTACGTTTTTTGTGCCGGGCCTTGCCCGGCATTTTTATGCCTGCCAGATCTCACAGCTTATGGAGTGCAAAGAGGCAACAGGGTTGCCTCTTCCATGAATCGGAGTCGGCCGTTGGAGGCGTCATCAGGCGACACCGAATACTCAAGGAGGACAAAGGGTGCCTGCTCGACCGACCATCCGCGCCAAGGATGGCGCGGTTGAGCCCCCAGGGGGCGAGCTTTCTCGCCGTGACGAGCCGTTTCAGCCTGACCGAATATCCAGTGAATATTCGCAGTAGGCTGAAACAGCGAGTGTCATGTCATACGGCGTGTCGGCTGAGTAGTGCCCTTTGTCCGACGAGCTGCATTCAGCACAAGTCAGCATTATTTTTAATCAAGAAACAGACGACCCTCACCTCATATCAAGGAGCGCAGAAGCCCCCGCAGCCACTGCAGTGCAGGCTGGCGGTCGTGCAACGGGTGCCAGACGCAGTTGAGATGATAGGCCGGCAGGTCTTGCTGCAGTGTCACGGTTTTCAGCGGCAGGGCCGCCGCCAGCATGGTCGCCACCTTGTGCGGCAAAACCAGCAGGTGATCGCTCTGGCTGACGATGGCCGCCGCCGACATATAGCTCTGGCTGTTGACCGAGATGCTGCGCTTCAGATCCTGGCTTGCCAGCCAGGTATCGACGATGGACTCGCGGGTACCCAATGGCGAATGAAACACATGGGGCAGCTCGGTCAGTTGCGCCAGCGTGATCTGCCCGCTAACCACCGGATGCTCCCGTGCCACCAGCCCCGCCAGCGGTTCGGTCAGCCAGGTTTCGGTACGCAGCGACCCCGGTACCTGCATGTATTCATCAAAGCCCAGCACCAGATCCACCTCGCCATTGGCCAGCGCCTGTTCGGGCAGCCGGTCACGCAAGATCTCGATTTCGATACGCACCCCAGGGGCTTCGGTCTGCAAGCGGCGAATCAATGGCGGGATCAGCACGCATTCGACATAATCGGTGGTACTGATCACGAAGCGTCGGTTGGAGGTCGCCGGTGTGAAGCTGTCTTCCCGCCCCAGCTCCTGCTCCAGCAGTTCCAGCGCCTGCCGCACCGCCTGGTGCAGCGCCTGGGCGCGCCCGGTGGGCTGCATACCGGTGGCGCTGCGCACCAGCAGCGGATCTTCGAAGAACTGGCGCAGCCGGTTGAGCGCATGGCTCATGGCCGGCTGGCTGATAAAACACTGCTGGGCCGCCCGGGTGACGTTACGCTGGGTCATCAGCGCATCGAAGGCCAGCAGCAGGTTGAGATCGAGCTGATGGAGTTTCATCTTTTATTCATCATATTAATAATAAAATTAATACTATTCATTTGATGGATGGTAACGCAAGGGGCACACTGCGCTTCGAAAAGTCGAGTTGTTGATAAATGAGTGATATGTAGTCCAAGGCATGTCACGTGTGGCGGAGCAGATCCCTTTACCCTGCCCCGATTGCAACTCGCCGACAATTTAACGAATGAAGGAGTTGATCATGGCAATGGTTACCGTGGCTGCCACCCAGATGGCCTGCAGCTGGAACAAAGAAGAAAACATCAGCCGTGCCGAAAAACTGGTGCGCGACGCCGCCGGCAAGGGCGCTCAGATCATCCTGATTCAGGAATTGTTCGAGACCCCCTATTTCTGCATCGATCAGAGCCCCGAGCACTTTGCTCTGGCTCATGACGTCGACAACAGCCCGCTGATCCGCCATTTTCAGGCGCTGGCCAAAGAACTGGCCGTGGTGCTGCCCATCAGCTTCTTCGAGCGTGCCGGTACCGCCCACTACAACTCGCTGGTGGTGATCGACGCCGACGGCAGTGTGCTGGATCTGTATCGCAAAACCCATATTCCCAATGGCCCGGCCTATCAGGAAAAGCAGTTCTTCACCCCCGGCGATACCGGTTTCAAGGTGTGGCAGACCCGCTATGCCAAAATCGGCGTGGGTATCTGCTGGGATCAGTGGTTCCCGGAAACCGCCCGCAGCCTGGCGCTGATGGGGGCCGAGCTGATGTTCTTCCCGACCGCCATCGGCACCGAGCCCCAGGACCCCAGCATCAACAGCCAGCCGCACTGGACCCGTACCCAGCAGGGCCATGCCGCCGCCAACCTGGTGCCGGTGATTGCCTCCAACCGTATCGGTACCGAGCAGAGTAAATACATCGACGATCTGGAGATGACCTTCTACGGCTCGTCCTTTATCGCCGACGAATTCGGTGAGCTGGTGCAGCAGGCCGACAAGACCACCGAAGGCGTGCTGGTGCACAGCTTCGATCTGGAAGAAATTGCCAAAACCCGTATCAGCTGGGGCCTGTTCCGCGATCGCCGTCCGGCCATGTACCAGACGCTGCTGACCTCCGACGGCAAGCAGCAGGGAGGCCGCTGATGGATGCACTGAAAGGCTTTCATATGCCGGCCGAATGGGCTCCCCAGCAGGCAGTATGGATGATCTGGCCGCACAGGCCCGATAACTGGCGCGAGCAGGCTAAACCGGCGCAGGCCACCTTTGCCACACTGGCGGAAGCCATTGTCGCCGCCACGCCGGTATTCATGGCAGTGCCGGCAGAAGAAATGGACAAGGCCCGCCAACTCATGCCGGCCGGCGTGACCCTGGTCGAAATCGACAGCGACGATGCCTGGGCCCGGGATACCGGCCCTACCGTGGTCATCAACGGTAACGGCGCAGCCGCCGGTATCGACTGGATATTCAATGCCTGGGGCGGCCACGAAGAAGGCCTCTATTATCCCTGGGAGAAGGATCAGGCCATGGCGGCGGCCATGCTGGCCCACCAGCAGTTGCCGGTGCACAAGGCACCACTGGTGCTGGAAGGCGGTTCCATTCATGTGGACGGCGAAGGCACCCTGCTGACCACCGCCGAATGCCTGCTCAACCCCAACCGCAACCCGGACTTCACTCAGGAAGACATAGAGCAGCAGCTGAAAGATTACCTGGGCGTCAGTCACTTTATCTGGCTGCCGCAGGGAGTCTATCTGGACGAAACCAACGGCCATATCGACAACATGGCCTGTTTCGCCCGCCCCGGCGAAGTAATACTGCACTGGACCGATGACAAGAATGACCCTCAGTATGCCCGCTCGCAGGCGGCATACAAGGTATTGAGTCAGGCCCGGGATGCCAAAGGCCGCCAGCTTAAAATATGGAAGCTGCCCCAGCCCGGTCCTCTGTTCATCACCAAGCAGGAAGCCGCTGGCGTGGCCCCCGGCCCCGGCGTGCCTCGCATCGCCGGTGAGCGGATGGCAGGATCTTATGTCAATTTCCTGATCACCAATAACCGGCTGGTGTTTCCGCTACTGGACGAGCGCACCGATGAAGAAGCGCGCCGAATGCTGGAAACCATCTTCCCCGAGCTGGAAGTGGTCGGCATACCGGCACGGGAAATTCTGCTTGGCGGTGGCAACATTCACTGCATTACCCAGCAGATCCCGGCGGTGTAATCACCAACGTGAGGCGTCATTGCAGGCGCCCATGTCGTGTAACGCCGTTGATGACAACAAAATAAAAAGCCCCGTTAAGCAATTCGCTTAACGGGGCTTTTTTGTATCACAATCGTACTATCGCGCTAGTGGGGACGCACGCTGCCCTTGAGGCCGGTGAGCCGCTCCAGCGCCGACAGCTGTTGCTCCAGTCGGGCTTTGCTGTCTGGCCCCACCCAGACCCGGTTCAGCTCACCCTGACGGGGAACCGCCGGGGTGGTTTGAGCCCGGTAACCGGATGCGCGCAGTTTTTTGACCAGTGCATTGACGTTATCCGCATTGCGAAACGCCCCCAGCTGAACCACGTAGTTGCCCTGCTGCGGCGCTATCTGTTTAATCACTGGCGCAGGCTGCACGACCGGTGCCGGTTTCACCACCGGCGCGGGCTTGGGTGCAGGTACGGGTTTCGGCTCAGGCTTCGGTTCTGGCTTGGGCTCAGGTTTAGCAGCGGGTTGGGGTACCACCGGCGGCGCCTCTTTAGCTTGCTCCAGCGTCCAGACCTCGGGCTTGGCCTCGGCTGAAAGCGGCTCGACAACCGGTTGCTGTTCAGCGGCTGTCGGCGCCGTCACCACAGGGCGAGCCGGCTCAAGTTCCGGGCGCAGTGGTATGGTGACCGCCTCATCGGGGGCCAGCTGTTGTTTACCATCCAGCAGATCGGGCAGAAAAATAACGCCCAACGCCACCAGAATAACGGTACCCACTAATCGATGCTGAAATTGTGTCGCCAAAGCGCCCTTCCTCACTTACTGCCAGTTTTGCCGTTGGTTATGTTCTGCCCGCCAGCACTTCGGCGACGGTAAAGAAGGAGCCGAACACGATAATGATATCCTGCTCGTCCGCTTCCGCTTCTGCCGCCGCCAATGCCGCCGTTACCGAGTCGAAACAGCTGCCCGCTTGCCACTCGGCCAGCTCATTGGCACTGGCGCCACGCGGGCCACCGAGACTGGCCAGATACCAGTCGTCGACGACGTCACGAAGAGGCGCCAGGCTGGCGGCAATGTCCTTGTCCTTGAGCATGCCCACCACGGCGCGGCAGCGTCGGTTACCCTTGATGCCGGGTAGCCGGCTGGCCAGATAGCCCGCCGACTCCGGATTATGGGCAACGTCGATCCACAGCGTTGGGGTCAGCTGCTGCAAGCGACCACTCAGGCGGGCCTGGGTCAGCCCGGTCTTTATCGCCTCGATATCGAGAGAAAAAGGCGACAACGCCAGCGTCGCCAAAGCCGTGGCCGCATTCATCAGCGGCAGGCTTGGCAACGGCAAGGCATTCAGCGTCAGGCCTAAACCCGAAAAACACCACTGCTCATCCTGCTGCTGCCATTGATAGTCCCGCCCGGTGCAACTCAACAGGGTGCCCAGCTGCTCGGCATGGGCCAGCAGGCTGGCCGGTGGCTCGGTATCACCGCACACCGCCGGCTTGCCGGAACGGAAAATACCGGCTTTTTCGAAACCGATGGTTTCCCGATCACAACCCAGCCAGTCGGTATGATCGAGCGCCACCGTGGTGACCACGGTTTGATCCGATGCCACCACATTGGTGGCGTCCAGACGACCACCCAGCCCCACTTCCAGCAACACCACCTCGGGCGACGCGTCGCGAAACAGCCACAGCGCCGCCAGGGTGGTGAACTCGAAGTAGGTCAGCGCCA
>JAAEZO010000112.1 GCA_018222825.1 Gammaproteobacteria bacterium | reverse complement strand
ACATGGGCTCGAAGGAATGGAAACCCTGGATCTTTAATGAAAAGGAAAGTGAGCCTATTATCGCGCATGCGCTCGATATGGGAGTCAACTTCATCGACCTAGCGGACTTTTATTCCATCGGTGCCGGTGAAGAAGTGGTGTGCAATGTGTTACGTCGCATTGCGCGCCGAGACGAGCTGGTTATCACCACCAAGGTGGGTTATGCCATGAGCAATGACATCAATGCCCAGGGTCACTCGCGCAAGCATATCTTCGATGCGATTGACGGCTCACTCAAACGAATGGGCATGGACTATGTCGATATCTACATGCTGCATTATTTTGATACCGAGACCCCAGTTGAAGAAACCATGGGAGCCCTCAATGATATCGTGCTGGCCGGCAAGGCCCGCTACATCGGGGTTTCCACCATGTACACTTGGCAACTGGCGAAGATCCTGCAGGTGTGTGACAAGAACGGTTGGGCGCGCCCGATCAATATGCAGCTGCAATTGAACTGTGCCTATCGGGAAGAAGAGCGTGAAATGATCCCGTTCTGTATGGATCAGGGCATCGGCGTGTCGGTGTTCAGCCCGCTGGCTCGAGGTATTCTGACCAGTGACCTGCAGTCGACCCGTAACCAGACCGACTTCTTTACCGCCGAGATGTACAACGATCTGGCCTCCAGGGATATTGCCCATTCCGTAGCCAAGGTGGCTGATGCGCGCGGCTGCCTGCCAGCGCAGGTTGCACAGGCCTGGGTGTTGCAAAAGCCGGAGATCTCCTCGATGCTGGTGGGGGCCGATAGCCCGGCCCAGTTCGACAGTGCCATGGCGGCGCTCGAAATGACCCTGACCGCCGAAGAAATCTATGAAATCGAGCGCAACTATACTCCCTGCGATCTGATCAACGACTACACCGCTGGCAAGCGCATTGCGCGCACCGCGCGCCCGGCCAAGGCCCCCTTTATTGACTGATCATCCTTGAGTGTTTCTGTAGTACGTAATTTTGCTTCAGGTCTCTTTTGCCCCGCTTGCCGGGGCTTTTTTTGTAACATTCTTTGTTTGGGTATGATCCTGCTTACCTCAGAGGGTTAATCTGGGCTGATCTCACGTAACCACTCGGTAAATCGGATTACCTTGGCCAGCCCCTGGCGTTCGGCGTTTATATCCAGCCAGTAGCCATATGGGCCGCTGACCTCTATGTCGCTGAAAGGCATCAAGGCGCCCGATTGCAGCTCGCGGTTGATCATGTGTTTGTCGATGATGGCGAAGCCGGCACCGTTAATGGCGGCATTGGTCACCTGATCCAGGGTACTGAACTCCATGCCGCGGTTGGCGTCAACCTGGTCGGTGAGGCCGGCGGCCTGCAGCCAGTTTTGCCACACCGGCAGCCGTTCGCCTTTATGCAGGATATGAAGTAGGCTGCCAGAGGCCTGTTCCAGGTGGTGTGCCCTGTCTACCAGTTCTGGGGCACAGACGGCGACATGCTGCTCCAGCATGATCAGTTCACTGTAATGGTTGGGTCTGGCGGTGCGGCCAAAGCGAATACTGCAGTCGAACAATTTGCTGTCAACGTCGTTGTTGTGAATGGAAAGTTCAAGCTCGGGTGAATGCCGGTGCAGGCTCGCCAGGCGAGGAGCAAGCCAGCGAGTGGCAAAGGTGGGGGGGACCAGCAGAGCCAGCTTTTGTCGTTGTTTGGGATCCCGAAGCTCCTGCACCGCACTTTCCATCAGGTTGAAAGACTGCTCCAGTTTGGCAAGCAGCTGTTTTCCTGACTCGGTCAGCTCCAGATGGTGATGACGGCGAATAAACAGCGCCACTCCAAGGTAGTCTTCCAGTTGCTTGATTTGTCTGCTTACCGCGCTCTGTGTGACGTGTAGCTGGGTTGCCGCCTGAGTGAAGCTCAAGCATTTTCCTGTGGTTTCGAAAACACGTAGCGAGGTCAGTGCTGGTAATGAGCGCATAAGGTTAACCTTAGGTAAAGCTGTCTTGGTAGAGGGGTATACTTCAGCATACTCGACTGGTCGCTTTTCTAAATTTTCGTATCGTGTCGAGATCCGACGAAATTACTTTAGTTTCAGAAAAAACACACCCCTCTAGGCTAACATCAGCGTGATATTTTATCTTTTTCGGTGTTGCCTCATGCCAACTCGGTGTATGTCTGGGCTCCAGTCATGAGCTATATGGATAACTTAAACGGATTCGATGCGTATAAAGAAGGCGGCGCCCTGGTCGTTTCGTCCATGCTGTGCCACTGCGTGAAAGGGCAGGTCACCTATCATATTGGTTGCTATGATTTCTCAGCCGGGGAGAATGCCCCGGCATCTGTTATTGTTGCCTCGCTCTGTGATACATCGCCAGCCGGTGAGCGCGGCAGCTTGTCAGTCGGATAGGTACGTATGTCAGGCTATAGCCGTACCAACGTTCTCCCCCGCACTTTCCGGCCAGTATTTTTTCAGCGTCCTCATCAACACAATGACGGATTGCCGCCGGTTCAGGCCGAACATCGGTCTAATTTACTGTCCGGGATTAGTTGACCACTACACAGTGACGACGTACTGATTTTGGATGCATATTGCAACCTGTTGCGGCTGGACTAACCTTAGTGGGTTTGATGGAAATGTGATCATCCCTGCCGGTTTGTTCCTGGCGGGGTTGGTTTGGGTGAGACAAAACTGTAAATAAGGGAAGATCGAGATGTTAGCCAGAAAGCGCAGCTACACCCTCAAAAGCGGTGATACTCTTCATGCCAATATCATCATTAATCCCTGCGGTACCATAGAAATAGATATACCAGAAACACATCAACATATATCCAGTGAGCTGGAACGCGTTCATTTTAAACTCAGCGGGCAGGATATGCTGCTGGTCTGTAACGAAAAAGGCTGTGGCTCCATTGATGATGTTTGTCTGCACCTCTCACGCAGAGACGCCTTTGATCTTAATGAAGTGATCGATGATGTGATCAAGGAATACGAGGAGTTGATGTCGGATCTGTAAAGCCGGTGGCAATGTCGTTGAAGATTGATGATCCTGATATTTGAATCATGTACCGAAGCTGCGGCTGGCGGAGGGGGTCAAACCGAAACTCAGCCGCAGGTATGGTGTCAGGAGGCTGGGCTGCCAGCCATAAGGCGGATTTAGCGGCGCAGCCTCCCTTTTTAGGCGGTGTAACGACCGTGATTGATGTCGGTGAGGGGGGCATTGATGTCGAAAATCTTTACTCGAATATCGGAGGCACCCATGCCTGCAACGCGTTCGCGGTGCATCTGCGCATACTGTTCGGCAAGGGGGCGTTCGGTAAAGACGTAAATGCCGCCGGCCTCACCGGTTTGCGCGTTTTCGGTCCAGATCTTTGAGACGAAGCCGGGTTCTCGATTGATGGACTGCGCCAGCTCCCGAGCCCCTTCGGTGAGTGCATCACCCATCATCTCGGCGGGAAAGCTGAAGTCGATTTGCAGAAGTACAGCCATGGTCATCCTCCTTTTCTATTGCATTGCGTTGGCATGATATCAGGGCTCCCGCGTTAGCTGGAGCCCTGAAGCATTCAGGCCACGCAATCCACAAAGTAGCGGGTGGTGCCCTGATCATCCTCGGCAACGAGGCCGTGAATATAGGTTTCAAAGCCGGGGAAGCGGCTGTTGAACTCGCGGGCAAATTTCAGGTAGCTGATGATGGTCTCGTTGAACACCTCACCGGGTATCAGCAGCGGAATACCCGGCGGATAGGGAGCAACCATCACCGCTGTGGTACGGCCTGCCAGCTCGTCCAGCGGCACCCGCTCCATTTGCTTGTGCGCCATCTTGGCGAAGGCATCGGCGGGCTTCATGGCCGGAACCAGGTCCGACAGATACATTTCGGTGGTCAGCCTGGCAACGTCGTTTTCCTTGTAGATCTGATGGATCTGATCACACAAATCACGCAGGCCGACTCGCTCGTAGCTGGGGTGGCTCTGAATGAACTTGGGCAGGACTTTCCACAAGGGCACGTTGTTGTCGTAATCGTCCTTGAACTGCTGCAACTCGGTGACCATGCTGTTCCAGCGGCCCTTGGTGATGCCGATGGTAAACATGATGAAGAACGAATAGAGGCCGGTCTTTTCGATCACGATACCGTGTTCAGCTAGGTACTTGGTGACCACCACGGCGGGCATGCCACTGTCGGAGAATTCGCCCTGCATGTTCAGACCCGGCGTCAGTATGGTCGCCTTGATCGGGTCGAGCAGGTTGAAGCCCGGCTCTACATCACCAAATCCGTGCCAGTCTTCGCCGGGATGCAGCATCCAGGCATCGCGATCATCCAGGCCGTCATCGGTCAGATCGTCCGGCCCCCAGACCTGGAACCACCAGTCGCTGCCATATTCATCGCCCACCTTGCGCATGGCGCGTCTGAATTCCAGCGCCTCCGCAAGTGATTCTTCAACCAGAGCGGTGCCACCGGGCTCTTCCATCATGGCCGCCGCCACGTCGCAGGAGGCGATAATGGCATACTGCGGGCTGGTGGAGGTGTGCATCAGATAGGCTTCGTTGAACACGTCGCGGTCGAGACGGTTGGCCTCGCCATCCTGTATCAGAATCTGTGACGCCTGAGACAGGCCGGCCAGCATCTTGTGGGTCGACTGGGTGGCAAACACCATGGAGTCCTGGCAGCGAGGGCGGCCTTCACCGATGGCATGATAGTCGCCATAGAAGTCGTGGAAGGCGGCATGGGGTAGCCAGGCTTCGTCGAAATGCAGGGTTTCTATTTCACCGTCGAGCAGGTGTTTTATCTCTTCCACGTTATAGAGAATACCGTCGTAGGTGGACTGGGTAATGGTCAGCACCCGTGGTTTTATATCCGGATTTTTGGCCAGCAGCTCGCGGCAGAAGGGGTTGGCTTCCATCTTTTCACGAATGCGGGCCGGTTCGAACTCGCTGCGCGGAATGGGGCCGATAATGCCGTAGTGGTTACGGGTCGGCATCAGGAATACCGGCACGGCGCCGGTCATCATGATGGCGTGCAGTATCGACTTGTGACAGTTACGGTCGACCACCACTATGTCGCCGGGGGCCACGGTGGAGTGCCACACTATCTTGTTGGAGGTGGAGGTGCCGTTGGTCACGAAAAACAGATGATCGGCATTGAATATGCGGGCGGCATTACGCTCACTTGCCGCCACCGGGCCGGTATGGTCGAGCAACTGGCCCAGTTCGTCGACCGAGTTGCAGACATCGGCCCGCAACATGTTCTCGCCGAAAAACTGGTGGAACATCTGACCGACCGGAGACTTCAAAAAGGCGACGCCACCGGAATGACCGGGGCAATGCCAGGAGTAGGAACCGTCCTGGGCATAATGGGTCAGGGCGCGGAAGAAGGGCGGCGCCAGGGTGTCCAGGTAGCCTTTGGCTTCGCGAATGATATGCCGGGCCACGAAGTCGGGCGTATCTTCGTGCATGTGAATGAAGCCATGCAGTTCGCGCAGTATGGCATTGGGAATATGACGGGCGGTGCGGGTCTCGCCGTAAAGGTAAATGGGAATATCCGGGTTGCGATGGCGGATCTGCTCCACGAAACGGCGCAACTGCTCCAGCACCGAATGGGCTTCCTCATGGCTGCCGGCCAGTTCTTCATCATCGATGGATAACACAAAGCCGGCGGCGCGGCTCTGCTGCTGGGCGAACGAGGTCAGATCACCATAGCTGGTGTAACCCACCACATCCATACCGGCCTTCTCGATGGCGGCGGCCAGTTCACGAATGCCCGAGCCGCTGGTGTTCTCGGAGCGAAAGTCTTCATCGATAATGATGATGGGGAAATAAAAGCGCATCGGGTTTCCTTGAGTTTCCGGTAAAGATGCTCGATAACCGAGCCCGTCCTGAGCGTATTCTACTGTTTAGTGTCGGGTGAAAAAATGGTTATGCACATAAGATGATTAAAAATGACTGAGGAGCGGGATAAATTCGCGTTGGCTGGAAATGTTGCCGTACTACAGGCACTATTTGACACCCACACCACGCGGATAATAACGGACTTTTATGTCACCCACAGGCAAAGCAAGTATCTGGCTGATGGCCGCCGTGCTATTGACCGGCTGTGCGACCTCGCCACCACGTAACCCGGAAAATATTTGCGCCATTTTCGAGCAACACGACAACTGGCATGACGCAGCCAGCGATGCCCGGGACAAGTGGGGGGCACCGGTGCATGTCACCATGGCAATGATGTATCAGGAAAGCAGCTTCATCCACGATGCACGGCCGCCGATGCGTTATTTTCTGTTCATTCCCTACGGCCGGGCTTCCAGCGCCTACGGCTATGCTCAGGCCAAGGATGAGACCTGGGCCGATTATCAGCGCGAAAGCGGTAACGGCTGGTCGAGCCGGGACGACTTCGACGATGCCATGGACTTCATGGGCTGGTACATGAGCAAGACCACCAAAATCAATGGGGTATCGAAGTGGGATGCCTATGGTCAGTACCTTAACTATCACGAAGGCTGGGGTGGCTACCGTCGCGGTAGCCACCAACGCAAAGGCTGGCTGCTGAAGACCTCGCGCAAGGTCGAGGCTCGTGCAAAACGTTACGCGAGCCAGTACTGGCAGTGCAAAGACAGCTTAAACAGCGGCTGGTTTGGCTGAGGCGGCCTGGGCCAGATAACGGGCCATTTCCGGCTCCGGTACCATGCCGCCGCCGGTGGCCCATACCAGATGATGAGCCCGGGCCAGGCGTGCCGGGGTCAACCCCAGCCGCTGGCGGTAACCTTCGGTTTCACTCAATACCCGCAATGGACCTTGCATGCCGGCCAGGGCCGAGGGCTCGAGACGAATGCCTTCCTGCTCGTTCAGTAACCCCAGCAGCTCCAGCATGTCTTCATCGGATAGGGTATAGAAACCGTCGAGCATGGGCGCCATGGTACGACCGACGAAGCCGGAGGCGCGGCCCACCGCCAGGCCATCGGCCGCGGTGATATTATCGATGCCGAGATCCTGTACCGAAATATGGTCGTGCAACCCGGTATAAACGCCCAGCAGCATGCAGGGCGAGTGGGTCGGCTCGGCAAAGATGCAGTGCACCGCATCACCAAAGGCCAGCTTCAAGCCAAAGGCCACCCCGCCGGGGCCGCCGCCCACGCCGCAGGGCAGATAGACGAACAGCGGATGCTCCTTGTCGACCTTGATATGTTGTTGTTCCAACTGCACCTTGAGTCGTTCGCCGGCCACGGCATAACCCAGAAACAGCTGCACCGAATTTTCATCGTCCACAAAATGGCAATTCGGATCCTGCTCGGCTTGCGCTCGGCCCTGAGCCACCGCTACCGAGTAGTCACTCTCGTATTCCATCACGGTCACGCCGTGGCTACGCAGCATGTCTTTCTTCCACTGGCGGGCATCGGCCGACATGTGCACGCTGGCGTTGAAGCCTAGTTTGGCGCTGATGATGCCGATAGACAGCCCCAGATTGCCGGTGGAGCCGACGGCGATGCTGTATTGACCGAAAAACTCGCGAAACTCCTCGCTGTGCAGCTTGGCATAGTCGTCGTCCAGGTGCAGCAGGCCGGCTTTCAGGGCCAGTTTTTCTGCGTGTTGCAGTACCTCGTAGATACCGCCTCGCGCCTTGATGGAGCCGGAAATAGGCAGCTGGCTGTCCAGCTTCAGCAGCAGGGTGCCATCTATCGGCTGGTCATAGCGTGCGGCCAGCGCCTGTTGCATGGCTGGTATGGCCTGCAGCGGCGATTCCAGCAAGCCGTTGCTGGTTTTGGTCTCGGGAAAGGCGGCGCAGAAATAGCGGGCAAAACGGGTCAGTCGCTGGCTGGCATCGGCTACATCACCGGCGGTCAGCCCTACGGCGGGTAGTGCCAGCTCGACCGGCTTTCGCTCCGGGTTGAACCAGCTGGTGGGTTGCAGTGCGATCAACGAGTCGACCAGAGGATGAGTCTGGCAAAGGGTGGCGATGGCTTCTCTGGAATGGTGGGGATGTGAATGCATGGCATCGAGTCCTGAAAGTTGGCTCGGGCCAGTATATCAGCCGGGAAGGGGATGGCAGTAGCAATGCCAATCCTTCCCGGTGATAAAGATCACTGTTTGGCGAAGTAGGCCTTGGTCAGGCGGAATACTACCGGGCTCAGCAGCGCCAGCGCAATCAGGTTGGGAATGGCCATCATGGCGTTCAGGGTATCGGCCATCAGCCAGATAAACTCCAGCGACTGGGTGGCACCGATGGGCAGCGCCAGTACCCAGGCGATACGGAACGGCACTATGGCTTTCACGCCAAACAGGAACTGCACGCATTTTTCGCCATAGAAGCTCCAGCCGAGAATGGTGGTAAAGGCGAAAATAGCCAGGGCGATGGCGACGATATACTCACCGCCGGGAATGGCGGTCGAGAATGCCAGGGTGGTGAGCGAGGCACCGGCTTCACCGCTGGTCCAGCTGCCGGTGACGATAATGGCCAGGCCGGTAATGGAGCAGACGATGATGGTATCGATAAAGGTACCCAGCATGGCGATCAGGCCCTGGCGCACCGGGTTATCGGTTTTGGCGGCGGCATGGGCGATGGGCGCACTACCCAGGCCTGCCTCGTTGGAAAAGACCCCGCGTGCCACGCCGAAGCGAATGGCCATCCAGACCGCGGCACCGGCAAAGCCACCCTGAGCGGCGATGGGGCTGAAGGCATGCTCGATGATCAGGGCGAAGGCGGCGGGAATTTCGTTCAGGTTCACCGCCAGCACGACCAGACCCGCGGCAAAATAGGCGATGGTCATCAGCGGTACCAGCTTGCCGGCCACCTCCGAGATCCAGCGAATACCGCCGATCAGCACCGCACCCACCAACACCATCAGTACGATACCGGTGGTGACATGGGAAATACCGAAGGAGGAGTCGAGCGCATCGGCCACCGAGTTAGCCTGCACCGTATTACCGATGCCAAAGCCGGCAAAGCCGCCAAACACGGCAAAGGCGACGCCGAGCCAGGCCCACTTGGCGCCTAGGCCGTTCTTGATGTAGTACATGGGGCCGCCGACGTGGTTACCAAGCTTGTCGGTTTCCCGGTAGTTAACCGCACACACCGCCTCGGCGTATTTGGTGGCCATGCCGACCAGGGCTGTCATCCACATCCAGAACAGGGCACCCGGGCCGCCGAAGAAGATGGCAGTGGCCACCCCGGCAATATTACCGGTGCCTATGGTGGCAGAAAGCGCGGTCATCAGGGCGTTGAAAGGCGAGATTTCACCGCTGC
>JAAEZO010000111.1 GCA_018222825.1 Gammaproteobacteria bacterium | reverse complement strand
TCGGTGCCCTCCAGCGGCCATGCCAGGGGGGCGGGCAGCGGTGCCGGACGTTTGTTCGCATCCAGCCGGCAGAAGATCAGGCGGGCCTTTTTCCTGGCCAGGCTGGTGTGGGTGGGGCCGATATAGTGTTCGAACAGTTTCAGGGTCGAGCTGTGAATGTCTCTGGCCTTGGCTCCGGCTACCAGCAGGGTGTTGGGCCCCATCACCCGACTGAGGGCGGCCAGCTGATATTCCAGCATGGCATTGGTCTTGGGCAGCTTCATCACCACCAGCCCCGGCGCCGGTTCGTCGGCAAGTAGCCCGTCTGACAGGCTGTTAAGTGGCTGCCAGCCCGGCTCGAGATCGTTGTCGCGGGCATTGGCGGCCAGCGCCAGCTCGGCGATGCGCGAGTCGGTAAAACTGCAGGGATTGTGGTGATGCAATGCCAGGGTGAGGGCGCCGAAACCGTCGTTGAGGATCAGCAGGGGAGCGCTCTGGTCCCACTCCTGAGTCATCAGCTCGGATATGATATATTCATCGGCCGCATCCCAGGCTTGCAGGCTGTGCTGGGCAGAGCGAGGGTAGCGTTGCAGATACAGCTCGCCCCCCTGAGGCAGGGGAAGGTGGTGATTCATGATGCGATGGCCCGACAGGAAAAAGAGCCATTTTAGCAGTTAATGGGAGAAAGCAGTATGGAGCTGTGGACCGATTCACCCGAATGGATATCCCTGCCTCAGGGGCGATTGCTGTGGTGGCCGAATGCCTTTCTGTCCGAGGCGGATGTCTGGCTCGAGCAACTGCAGGTCGGGATCCCCTGGCAGCAGCACCGGCTGCAATTGTTCGGGCGCGAACACGACGAGCCTCGGTTATCTTGCTGGATGGGCGAAACGGGCTACCGTTATTCCGGCAAGCGTCGGGAACCCGTGCCCTGGCACCCGCTGGTGAACGAGATTCGAAAGCAGGTGCAAACCATCTGCGAGCAGCCTTTCAACGGCGTTTTGCTCAACCTTTATCGCGATGGACAGGACGGCATGGGCTGGCATGCGGACAACGAACCGGAGCTTGGGCCCAACCCGGTGATTGCCTCGGTCAGCCTGGGCGCGACGCGCCGCTTCCAGTTGCGCCATAAAGACGGTGAGCGCCGCCAGTTGCTGCTGAGTCACGGCAGCCTGTTGGTGATGGCGGGCGAAATGCAGCATTACTGGCAACATGCTCTGCCCAGAACCGCGGCCGTCGATTCGGCCCGCATCAATCTGACCTTTCGTTATCTGGTGTAACGCCATCACCGTTGGGGTGACGGGCAGGGTAACGAGAAGCCACAAACGGGGTGTGGGTCATGCGATTCACTCCATTACTGAAAGCAAGCCGGGTATGATTCGGTCTTGGTTCAGTGTCATTTACTCAGGAGTTCCTCATGTCGATACAGAGTGTCATCGAAAGCAAGGTACAGGCGGCGCTGACGCCCGTGCATCTTGAAGTGATTAACGAAAGCTATATGCACCGGGTGGCGCCGGGATCGGAAACCCACTTCAAGCTGGTGGTGGTCAGCGAGCAGTTCGATGGTCAGCGGCTGCTGGCACGGCATCGGGCCCTGAATACGCTGCTGGCCGACGAACTGGCCGGCGGCGTTCATGCCCTGGCGCTTCATACACTGACCCCTGCCGAATGGCAGGCGCGTGAAGGCGTGCTCGACAGCCCTGCCTGTCGTGGTCGGGCGGGTACCTCGGCCTGAGCCGAATGTTATTCGCGATTGATATTTTTGTTATGCCGTGATGTTGGCTCAATACCTGCAGTTAGCCGGCGCCTATGCGACCAAGGGATAATAAGTAGCCATATATCATGGCCTTATTCTTGCTTGTTTAAACTTTGAGCAAGTTGAATTTGCTGAAAGAGGCGGTAATTTTTGGTAATTGCCGTGGCAGCCGCCGCGCTAAAAGTGCTAGTATTATGCGCCTTTTATATCGGGCTGGATGTTACCGGACTGTAGTCATGCTGTTTCAACACGATAGAGGCAGACCGGTAGCGACTCATCAGCATGTTGTCATGTTTTGCATGGCAAGTACCTGTCTTCCCCTAACAAGTAGTGCAAGTGAGTATGATTACAATTAAAAAAGGACTGGACCTCCCGATTTCCGGGACCCCAGAGCAAGTAATCTACGATGGTCCTGCCATCAAGCGCGTTGCCACGCTGGGCGAGGAGTTTGTGGGCATGCGCCCTACCATGCACGTCAAGGTAGAGGATCGTGTCAAAAAAGGTCAGGTGATCTTCGAAGATAAGAAGAACCCGGGCGTTAAGTTCACAGCTCCTGCAAGCGGTACCGTGGTTGAAATCAACCGTGGCGCCAAACGCGTACTGCAATCTGTTGTGATTGCGGTCGATGACAGCGAAGATCAGATTACTTTTTCTAAATACGCTTCTGCTGAACTTTCCAAACTGGAACCTGAAACCGTTCGCGATCAGCTGGTTGAATCCGGCCTGTGGACGGCGCTGCGCACCCGCCCCTTTAGCAAGGTGCCGGCCATCGGTTCTACTCCTCGCTCCATCTTCGTCACCGCCATGGATACCAATCCGTTGAGCGCGAACGCCGAGCTGATCATCAAGGAAAATGCGCAAGCCTTTACCGATGGTCTGCAGGTGCTGAGCCGGTTGACCGAAGGTAAGGTGCATGTCTGTAAGGGCGAAGGCAGCTTGCCTCAGGCTCAGGCTGGCAACATCACCGAACAAGTGTTCAGTGGCGTGCACCCAGCCGGCCTGCCAGGTACCCACATTCACTTTATCGACCCTGTCGTGCCCGGTAAGGTGGTCTGGTATATCAATTACCAGGATGTGATTGCCTTCGGCAAACTGTTCACCACCGGTGAGCTGTTTACCGACCGCGTCGTTGCCCTGGGTGGCCCCGTGGTACAGAAGCCTCGTCTGCTGCGTACCCGTATCGGTGCTTCCATCAACGAGCTGACCGCCGGCGAACTGCAGGATGGCGAGAACCGTGTTATTTCCGGTTCTGTGCTGCACGGCACCATTGCCAATGGTCCGCATGCCTATCTGGGTCGTTACCACCTGCAGATATCGGTACTGGCCGAAGGTCGCGAAAAAGAATTTCTGGGCTGGCTTGCGCCGGGTGCCAATAAATTCTCGGTGACCCGCGCCTACCTGAGTCATCTGACCAAGGGTAAGCTGTTCGACCTGACCACCACCACCAACGGCTCTGCCCGTGCCATGGTACCCATCGGTAACTATGAACGTATTATGCCGCTGGATATCCTGCCGACCCTGCTGCTGCGCGATTTGTTGTCTAACGATACCGAAAGCGCCCAGACCATGGGCTGCATGGAGCTGGATGAAGAAGATCTGGCACTGTGTACCTATGTGTGTCCGGGTAAATACGATTATGGCCAGGCCCTGCGCAAGTGTCTGACCACGATTGAGCTAGAGGGCTAAGTAATGAGCTTGAAACACACTCTGGAAAAGCTCGAACACCATTTCGAGCCGGGTGGTAAATACGAAAAGTTTTACGCCCTGTATGAAGCGGTTGCCACCGTGCTCTATACCCCGGGCATGGTTACCCGCAACGCCTCTCATGTACGCGACAGTATCGATCTGAAGCGCATCATGATTATGGTGTGGATGGCGACCTTTCCGGCCATGTTCTTCGGTATGTACAACTCTGGCGGGCAGACCATCAATGCCCTGATGAACATGTACAGCCCGGCCGAACTGGCCTCGGTCATCGACGGTAACTGGCGTTATGGTCTGGCTCAGACACTAGGGGCAACCCTGGGTGACGGCGCCGGCTGGGGCAGCAAGATGCTGCTGGGCGCAACCTACTTCCTGCCTATCTACCTGACGGTGTTCATCGTCGGTGGTTTCTGGGAAGTGCTGTTTGCCACCGTACGCAAGCACGAAGTGAACGAAGGCTTCTTCGTGACTTCCGTGCTGTTCGCGCTGATCGTACCTGCAACCCTGCCTTTGTGGCAGGCGGCGCTGGGTATTACCTTCGGCGTGGTGATGGCCAAGGAAATCTTCGGCGGCACCGGTAAAAACTTCCTCAACCCGGCGCTGGCCGGTCGTGCCTTCCTGTTCTTTGCCTACCCGGCCGAGATTTCAGGTGACACCGTCTGGACTGCCGTTGACGGCTTCTCCGGCGCAACCGCACTGGGCCAGTGGGCTACCGGTGGTCAGGCGGCGTTGATGGATGCCAACACTGGTTCCATGATCGGCTGGATGGATGCCTTTATCGGTAACATTCAGGGCTCGATTGGTGAAGTGTCCACCCTGGCGATTCTGCTGGGCGGCCTGTTCATCATCTACATGGGTATTGCCTCCTGGCGTATCGTGGCAGGTGTGATGATCGGCATGATTGCCACCGCAACCCTGTTCAATATGCTCGGCTCCGACACCAACGCCATGTTCAGCATGCCCTGGTACTGGCACCTGGTATTGGGCGGCTTTGCTTTCGGCATGATGTTTATGGCAACCGACCCGGTATCCGCTTCCTTCACCAACAAGGGTAAATGGTGGTACGGCGCCCTGATCGGCATCATGGTGGTCCTGATCCGTGTGGTCAACCCGGCCTTCCCCGAAGGCATGATGCTGGCCATTCTGTTCGCCAACCTGTTCGCTCCCTTGTTCGACCACTTCGTGGTGCAGGCTAACATCAAACGGAGACTGGCTCGTGGCTAAGAAAGAATCTATCGGCAGAACCTTTGCCGTCATCGGCGTCCTGTGTCTGGTGTGTTCTGTGGTGGTATCCGGCGCAGCTGTTTTGCTGAAGCCGACCCAGCAGCGCAACCAGGCGCTGGACGTGCAGACCAATATCGTTGAAGTAGCAGGTCTGGGCCGTGACAATGTGGCCGAAACCTACGAGCGTTTCATCGAAGCGCGTCTGCTTGATCTGAACACCGACGAGTTTTCTGACCAGACGGTACAAGGCTATAACCAGCGCAATGCCGCCAAGGAACCTTCGACCAGCATCAAGCTGAGCCCGAGTGAAGATCCTGCCGGCATTCGTCGCCGCGCCAACCTGGTGCCGGTGTACATGGCCAAAGATGAAGACGGCAACCTGGACAGCATCATACTGCCCATGCATGGTCAGGGCCTCTGGTCTACCATGTACGCCTTCGTCGCCGTCGCACCCGATGGCAACACCATCAAGGGCATTACCTACTACGAGCAGGGTGAAACTCCCGGACTCGGTGGTGAGGTAGAAAACCCCAACTGGCGTGCCCAGTTCGTCGGCAAGCAACTGTTTGACGACAACGGCAAGCCGGCCCTGAAAGTGGTGAAAGGTGGTGCTCCCGAAGGTGCTCCTTCCAGTGTAGATGGCCTGTCCGGCGCTACTCTGACCTCCAACGGTGTGCAACATACCTTTGAATTCTGGTTGGGCGAGCAGGGCTTCGGTCCGTTCCTGGCCAAGGTTCGTAAAGGAGAGCTGAACAATGGCTGATAAGGCTGAAATGAAAAAGGTTCTGTTCGGACCTATCATCGGCAATAACCCCATTGCGTTGCAGGTGCTGGGCATCTGTTCCGCACTGGCGGTTACTTCACAGATGCAGACCGCATTCGTGATGTCACTGGCGGTAATAGCGGTAACGGCTTTCTCTAACCTGTTTATCTCGCTGGTACGTAATCAGATCCCCAACTCGGTGCGAATTATCGCCCAGATGGCGATTATCGCCTCTCTGGTTATCGTGGTGGATCAGATCCTCAAGGCCTACGCCTACGACATCTCCAAGCAGTTGTCGGTATTTGTTGGTTTGATCATCACCAACTGTATCGTAATGGGTCGTGCGGAAGCCTATGCCATGAAGAGCCCGCCCATGATGTCTTTCCTGGACGGTATCGGTAACGGCATGGGTTATGGTCTGATTCTGCTGATCGTCGCCACCATCCGTGAGCTGCTGGGTTCCGGCACCTGGTTCGGTATCGAAATACTGCCGCTGATCAAGAACGGTGGCTGGTATCAGGCCAACGGCCTGCTGCTGTTGCCGCCAAGTGCCTTCTTCATCATCGGTGGCATTATCTGGGTACTGCGTACCATGCGTCCGGAACAGGTGGAGGCGAAGGAGTAATAGATGGAACATTATCTGAGTTTGTTTGTTCGTGCCGTCTTTATCGAAAACCTGGCGTTGGCCTTCTTCCTGGGAATGTGTACCTTCCTGGCAGTATCCAAGAAGGTCAAAACCTCGTTCGGTCTGGGTGTCGCAGTCGTAGTGGTACTGACCATTTCGGTACCGGTTAACAACCTGATCTACAACTTCATCCTGAAAGACGGCGCGCTGGCCGAAGGGGTGGACCTGAGCTTCCTGAACTTCATTACCTTTATCGGGGTAATTGCGGCTCTGGTTCAGATCCTGGAGATGACGCTGGACAAGTTTTTCCCTGCGCTGTACAACGCGCTGGGCATCTTCTTGCCGCTGATCACCGTTAACTGCGCCATCTTCGGTGGTGTGTCGTTCATGGTGCAGCGGGATTACAACTTCTCCGAGTCCATCGTGTACGGCTTTGGCTCCGGCATTGGCTGGATGCTGGCCATCGTTTTGCTGGCCGGTCTGCGTGAGAAGATGAAGTATTCGGATGTGCCCGATGGTCTGCGCGGTCTGGGGATTACCTTCGTCTCCGCCGGTCTGATGGCACTTGGCTTCATGTCTTTCTCTGGCATATCCCTGTAACCCGGTGATAGAAAAGGAATAATCGATGGAAATCATTCTAGGCGTGGTCATGTTCACCGTGATCGTGCTGGTCCTGGTAAGCATTATCCTGTTTGCCAAGTCCAAGCTGGTCGCGGAAGGGGATGTGACTATCAGCATCAACGACGATCCCGACAAGTCGATCACCACCGGCGCCAGCGGCAAGCTGCTGGGCGCCCTGGCGGCCAACGGCATCTTCGTCTCTTCTGCCTGTGGTGGCGGTGGTACCTGTGGACAGTGCCGAGTGCGCATTCTGGAAGGGGGCGGTGAAATTCTGCCTACCGAACAGGATCACATCTCCAAGCGCGAAGCCCGTGAAGGCGAGCGTCTGTCCTGTCAGGTCAACGTCAAGCAGGACATGAAGATTGAACTGCCGGAAGAAGTATTCGGTATCAAGAAGTGGGACTGTGAAGTTATCTCCAACGATAACAAGGCCACCTTCATCAAGGAACTGAAGCTGCAGATTCCCAACGGCGAAAGCGTGCCTTTCCGTGCCGGTGGTTATATTCAGATTGAAGCTCCGCCTCATCACATCCAGTTTAAAGACTTCGATGTGCCCGAGGAATACCGGGAAGACTGGGACAAGTTCAAGATCTTCGAACTGGAGTCCAAGGTAGACGAGGAAACCATCCGCGCCTACTCCATGGCCAACTATCCGGAAGAAGAAGGCATCATCATGCTCAACGTGCGGATCGCGACCCCGCCGCCACGTAACTGGAGCGCGCCTCCGGGCAAGATGTCTTCCTACATCTGGTCGTTGAAGCCGGGTGACAAGGCCACCATTTCCGGTCCCTTCGGTGAATTCTTCGCCAAGGACACCGACGCCGAAATGGTGTTTATCGGCGGTGGTGCCGGTATGGCGCCGATGCGTTCGCACATCTTCGACCAGCTCAAGCGCCTGAACTCCAAGCGCAAGATCAGCTTCTGGTACGGTGCCCGTTCCAAGCGCGAAATGTTCTATGTAGAAGATTTCGACGGTCTGCAGGAACAGTGCGAGAACTTCCAGTGGCATGTGGCACTGAGTGACGCGCTGCCGGAAGACAACTGGACCGGTTACACCGGCTTTATCCATAACGTGCTGTATGAAAACTATCTGCGGGATCACGACGCGCCCGAAGACTGTGAATACTACATGTGTGGTCCGCCGGTGATGAACGCCGCCGTCATCAACATGCTCAAGGATCTGGGTGTGGAAGAAGACAACATTCTGCTGGATGACTTTGGTGGTTAAACACTGATGAATTCTTATATAACTAAATGGCTGGCCCCCCTGGGGCTGGCCTTTTTATTGGTCGCCTGTAAACCTGCGGTAGTTGAACATCCCCAGCTGCATCTGACCGGCAATACCATGGGCACCTACTACTCGATCAAGGTAGTGGATGTCGATGAGACGCGGGCCCAGGCGTTGCAGCTGGAAATCGATCGCCGTCTGGAACAGCTTAACGATCGCATGTCCACTTATCGGAAAGACTCGGAGCTGAGCCGCTTTAACCGGCATCAGGGCTCGGATCCGTTCCAGGTATCGTCCGATACCGCGCGAGTGGTGACGGCGGCGCTGCAACTGGGGCGACTGACCGAGGGAGCGCTGGACGTTACCGTCGGGCCATTGGTCAACCTGTGGGGCTTTGGTCCCGACGCCAGGCCGAGCCGGATACCCAGTGAGTCATTGCTGGCCGACACTCGGGCACGTACCGGACTGCAGCACCTGCGGGTGGGCGTCGACAGTGAGGCGGAGTACCTGTACAAGCAGTTGCCCGAACTTTATGTGGATCTGTCGTCCATCGCCAAGGGCTTCGGGGTGGACATGGTGTCCGAGTATCTGAGCGAAGAGGGGATTACCGATCACCTGGTGGAAATCGGTGGCGAGGTGCGGCTCAGCGGTCTCAATCGTCACGGTCAGCCCTGGAGCATAGCGGTAGAAAAACCGGGCCCGGGCACCGGCACCGCGCAACAGGTGATAGCCGTGGGTAACAGTAGCGTGGCCACCTCCGGTGACTACCGCAACTACTATGAACTGGACGGTGAGCGTCTGTCGCACACCATAGATCCGACGACGGGTCATCCCATTACTCATCAGCTGGCATCGGTGACAGTGATCCATCCATCCTGTATGATCGCAGACGGTTTGGCGACCGCGCTGACGGTTATGGGGCCCGAGCGGGCACTGGCGTTTGCCGAGCAACACCGGCTGGCGGTGTATCTGCTGACCAAGACGGAAGATGGCTTCAGAGTGGACATGACCAGCGCCTTCAAGAAGTATTCAAGAGGTTGATATGCTGTATTTTCTGATTACCTTTGCAGTCTTTGCCCTGGTGATTTTCGCCATGGCCATCGGCTATATCGTGCAGCGCAAGACCATTGCCGGCTCTTGTGGCGGCCTGGGTGGCGTAGGCATCGAAAAAGCCTGTGATTGCCCGGATCCCTGCGCCAGCCGCAAGAAAAAAATGGCCAAGGAAGAAGCCCGTCGGCAGATGCTGGAAGAAAACCGCATTATCTGACGAAAGCCGAAAGCCGAAAGCCGAAAGCCGCAAACCATCAGCTGCCTTAAAAACAGGTAGCTGTGGTTTGCGGCT
>JAAEZO010000110.1 GCA_018222825.1 Gammaproteobacteria bacterium | reverse complement strand
CAGCTCATCGTCACTGAACACGTTATCCAGCGACAGCATCGGCAGCGCATGGCGTACCTCGGGAAAGGCCGATACCGGAGCGCCCCCCACTTTCTGGCTGGGCGAGCCTGGATCCTGCCATTCGGGGTGAGCCTGCTCCAGCGCGACCAGCTCACGCATCAAGCGGTCGTACTCGGCGTCCGGTACCGTGGGGGCATCGGCCACATAGTATTGTTCGTTATAGATATTGAGCTGTTCGCGCAGGGCAAGAATTCGGGCTTGGGTATCGTTCATGAAGTTATTCCGCTTAAACAAAAAATGCGGCCCTCGGCCGCACTTTTATTATTACAATCCAGCTTACTGGACACAATCAGGATTATTGGGCCTGGCTGTCGTAGTCTCGCAACTGCTCACGGCAATGGGCCAGATAATCGGGGCTGAGCGGGCTGCGCTGGGCATCCAGCAGCAGAGCGTCCAGCTCCTCGGCCATTTTTTCGGCCGTGTGTACCATCAAATTGAAGTTGTTCTTGGCTTCACCGGCTGCCGGCAACTGCATGAAAATAGACACCCCTGGGGTACTGAACTGCCCCATGGCGTTGGGATTAAAGGTACCGGGCTTGACCATGTTGATCAGGCTGAACTGCGCATCACCCTGATGTGTCGGGGTCTGGTGGCGATGAAAAATATCCATATCACCAAAAATGAAACCGGCATCGGTCAGAACCCGCGCCAACTCGCCGCCTACCAGTTGCTGGTTGGGTCGTGCCACCAGGTTGATGACATAAACATCCTGCCAGGTTTTGGGCACTTCGCGCCGCGGCGCAGCAGCCACCGGCTCGATAACCGGCTCTACTTCTTCTACTTCCGGCTCACGCTCGGCAAGATTCAACTCGGCTTTTTGATTCTGCTGCTCAAGCGTGGGCGGCGCCGGCACCTCAGGTTCATCAAACAGGGGATCAATCTCCCCCTGACGATACTGGCGCTCGCGTTGCTGCAATTCGGTTTCGGTAACGACCGGCCTTGCCGCAGCAACCGGCCTGGCTGGCGAAGGGGTCGCCGGTGCCAACCCGATGGCGGGCTCGTCATCATCATCGTCATCGTTGAGCGCAGAAAAATGCGGGGATGTTTGCCAGTCGTTCTCGTCATCGTGCTGACGGCGCCCAGTCTCGGCCTTGCCTGCACCCAGTACCCGCACCCTGCCGATACCATCACGGTCGAAGTCATCGTCGCTGGCCGGCCCATTCGCTACCTTGCCTAACGGTTTTTCACGCATCGGTTTCTGGCGTGCTTTCTGGCTGGTCCACAGCCCGTGGATCAGCAAGGCGGCAATGGCGACCGCACCTAGAATGATCAAGATAATTCGCAAATCCTGCATTATCGTATCTCTAAAGTTTTTGCCCGTGTTCAATTATTTTGCCGACACAAGGAATAACATTATTCGCTTAAGTCGGGATGTTATCTAAAAACACCGACAAGGGTATGTTTACCATACGGGTTTGACAAGAGTCATCTCGGTGAGTAATAGATAAAAAACCTCATTTTACACTTCTTTATCGGTCAGAAGAGCGCATACAGACCACATTAGTACCCGAGACCCCAAGCCCCCTGATACGACAGACTACTTCGCGAGCGACTTATCTCGCGCGGGCTTGGCAGCTCGTCCTCGGCTCTCTAATATATGTTTTTTTCAAAGGAAGCCTTCATGACTGCCACTTACCATACGGCCAGCGGCCCACAATACCTGCTCAGGGGGTTATCTCTGATCCGGGAGCAGGACTTACGCCTTTTTGTATTGATTCCGCTGGCGATCAACCTGCTGTTGTTCGGCGGGGCCTTTTACTGGCTTTATTTGCAGCTGGGGGAGCTTTTTTCCTGGTTTGAGGGCGCGGTACCAGACTATCTGCAGTGGCTGAGCTATCTGCTCTGGCCCCTGGCGATCATCACCATCGCCGTGGTGTTTTCGCTGATATTCACCAGTTTTGCCAACCTGCTGGCCGCCCCTTTCAACGGCCTGCTGGCCGAACGGGTAGAACAGAAGCTGACCGGCAAGAAGCTGCCCGACAGCAGCTGGGCCGCACTGATTCGGGATACTCCCCGCATGCTGGGCCGGGAAGTGCGCAAGATGACCTATTATCTGCCCCGCGCCATCGGCTGCCTGCTGCTGTTTCTGGTGCCGGCCTTCGGGCAAACCCTGGCTCCCCTGATCTGGTTTGCCTTCAGCGCCTGGATGATGGCCATTCAGTACTGCGACTATCCCTTCGACAATCACAAAATCGACTTCGATCTGATGCGCCGCTCACTGGCGCAAAAAAGACGCCTCAGCTGGGGTTTTGGCGCCAGCGTCACACTCTGCTCGGGCCTGCCGTTTATTAACCTGCTGATCATGCCGGTAGCGATTTGCGGCGCCACCGCGCTGTGGGTTGATCATTACCCCCAGCTGCGTACCGGCCCGGTGTCGAGATGAATAAAGTTTGACGAAGGGTAATAACCGACGCCACCTACCTTGAGCTGCAACGCCGCCTTGCGGACCTCGGCCAGTGGCACGCCGGGCAGGCGAAGATCGATGGCTTTTCCCTGCATGTGCAGGCTTTTCTTGGCCACGCCGCCGCTGTTTTGACGCAGCATGGCATTGGTTTTGGGTGAACGATAGCCGGAGATAATCTGAATCTCTCCGGCTTTGCCCAGCCGATGTTGCAGCAGAAACAGCTGATCGAACAACTTGGGGTCGATGTCATGTACCTCGTTACGGCGAAAATCGCGCATCACGTGGTTAAAGGTCGTGAGTCCTTCCTTCAGGTAATGCCCTTCTTCCCAGAAGCTGGCGGTCACCTGTTCACCGGTGTGAAGATTGTGCAGGCTCAGCTTGCGTACCGGGGTGGACAAACTGGCCTGTGCCGGGCGTGCCACCAGTGAGGCCACACCCAGGCCACCCATTCCCATTAAAAAACGACGACGATCCACATTACGTTTCAGCATATTTTCTCTTTCAAACTCTTTTTAAATACAACAAGGGTGCACCAGCCGGGCCGAGACCCGGTTGACAAGACACAGCGCTACAAGGGAAGAGCTGAACAGAAGGCTGCCATCATTCGCTATTGGCATTACCTTTCGGCTATCTGATGTCACCGCATGCATAACAAACGGTCGCAAATTATCCTATATGAGATTAAATAATCAACAACCATTGGTTATAAGGCCGTCGTAAACGACGGCCAGAATGGAGTGCGACTAGCCGGCGGTGAAGGGATTGTGCAAGGTTCGATCGAAGTCATAGATGTCGCTGCGAAAGCGCGGCAGACCGTCTGAACCCAGCCAGCCCGGCCAGTACACCATGAACACCGGCAAGGGCTGAGCTACCCGCAACCAGCGGGTTACCCGGCTGGCTTTCAGCTCCGCCAGTCGCTTCGGGCTCCACTGTTCATTCAACAACCAGTGAGCCAGCTGTTCGGCACCTTCCACCCGTACACAACCCGAGCTTAGCGCTCGGCTGTCACGTGCAAAAAGGCCACGGGACGGGGTGTCATGCAGATAAATGGCATCGTTGTTGGGAAGATGAAATTTATAGGCGCCGAGAGCATTAAGGGCACCGGGTTTTTGGCGTAACCGATAGGGAAAGCCGCCGCCATTAAAAAGCCGCTCTTGCCATTCGGCGGCGGGGACCACACCGGCACCATCAAGCACCTCGAAACCTTGCCGATCGATATAACCGGGATCCCGGTACAGCTTGGGCACTATGTCTTTTTCCATGATCGAGCGCGGCACATTCCAGGGCGGATTGAGCACCACATGAGTAATTTTGCTCGACATAATGGGCGTCTTGCGTTTATTTCGGCCCACTATCACATCGCTTTCGAGCACCATCGCCTGCTGCTGATAGAGCCGCAGGCGGTATTCGGGAATATTCACCAGCATATAGGATGACGGCAGATTATCGCCAATCAGGGTCCGCAGCATGCTGCGCATCAGCAACTGGGCCCGCCTAAGCGGTGTCACATCCAGCCAGCCGAAGGTCTGCGGGCCGATAACACCATCCACCTGCAGACCGTGCCGTTGCTGAAAATTACGTACACCCTGCTCCAGGGTGGCATCGTATAAATCGGGATCATGGCTGGGGCTGACATCAAGGATGGCGGTCTGGCTGACCTCGTACGAGGCGCTGTCATCGAATACCACAGCACCTTCAGAGGCGACGGAAAAAGAGGCTTCGATCTCAGCCGGCATATCACCCAGCAACCGCAGCCGGTCACGAATATGAGACACCACGGCGGTACGATCTCCGGGGCGAAGGGTGGCGGTGCGCAGTACGGCCCAGGGCTCGACATTCAGCGCCAGCAACCGGGCCAGTTGTTGCTGCAACTGCTGGTGATCGGGGTAACCCGGCGCCAGCGCTCGCACCAGAACATGGCGCTGACGCTGCTCCGCCGCCAACTGCAGCTCAAGCAAATCCTGCTCCCCGAACGAAAGCGAGGCACCGGCGGTGCGCAGGTGCTGGCGATCCACAAAAGACAGCCCAGCCCAGTATCGCCAGAAGGCCTGCATACCCAGCAACAGGCGATCGTCAGCCTCGTCGGAGGCGCTATCGGCCGACACCGCCTGCTGCCACCAGAGGGTCAGCTTGGGATGCACATCGGCCAGCGCCAGCTCCAATCCCTGTTGATGCAGTTGCAACCGGGCCTCGGGCTCATCCTGCCAGGAACTGGCCGAAGCGGAACCAACGCCGAAGCACAACAGTAACCACAGTCCGATGACTGCTCGATACCCTTTCATTTCGCTTCCTATCCTCTTATCAGTTCGTCCATTACCGGAATCGAATATCAATTGGACTCAACGGTACACCCGAACATACTTTCAGGGATACATCCCTGCTTTATCTCTGTCTCTTTTTTATTTATTGACCATAGACCCGGTGTAACTTCATCATCAGACAGGATTGTGAACAATGGAATATAAACCTATCACTTAATAACATATAGTTATAACAAATCGTCACTTCTCATTCGAGACGGAAGGGTTAAGCTGACAACATATATATTTCTGGTGTTACTGAATATTAGGGATAGCCGCGATGAGCAAGATTTTTGAAGATAACTCACTGACCATTGGCCACACTCCTCTGGTTAAACTGAATCGAGTCACCAAGGGACGGGTGCTGGTAAAGATAGAAAGCCGCAACCCCAGCTTCAGCGTAAAGTGCCGTATCGGCGCCAACATGATCTGGGATGCCGAAAAACGCGGCGAACTGGTACCGGGAAAAGAACTGATTGAACCGACCAGCGGTAATACCGGTATTGCGCTGGCCTTTGTTGCCGCCTCTCGTGGCTACGCCATTACCCTGACCATGCCCAACACCATGAGCATGGAACGCCGTCAGCTGCTGAAAGCACTGGGCGCCAATCTGGTGCTGACCGATGGCGCCAAAGGCATGAAAGGTGCCATCGAAAAAGCCATGGAGCTGAAAGAAACGGCGCCGGACAAATTCGTGTTGCTGCAGCAGTTCAACAACCCGGCCAACCCCGAAATTCACGAAAAAACCACCGGTCCCGAGCTATGGGAAGACACAGATGGCGACATCGATGTGTTCGTGGCCGGCGTGGGCACCGGCGGCACCCTGACCGGGGTGTCCCGCTACCTCAAGCACACCAAAGGCAAGGCCATTACCACGGTTGCCGTCGAGCCCGTCGAGTCTCCGGTGATCACTCAGGCGCTGGCCGGTGAAGAACTCAAGCCCGGCCCGCACAAGATTCAGGGCATCGGCGCCGGCTTTATTCCCGGCAACCTGGACCTGTCGCTGATCGACCGGGTCGAACAGGTTTCCAGTGAAGATGCCATCGAGATGGGCCGCCGCCTGATGAAGGATGAAGGCATTCTGGCCGGTATCAGCTCTGGTGCAGCCGTGGTCGCCGCCTGCCGCCTAGCCGAATTGCCCGAGTTTGCCGACAAGACTATCGTGGTGATATTGCCCAGCTCCGGCGAGCGCTATCTCAGCACCGCCCTGTTTCAGGGCATCTTCACCGAGCAGGAACTGAAAGCCTGATCGAGCACGTCACCGGCCACTGACAATTCCCTGGTGGCCAGTCTCGACGGCAGTCATCAAACGGCATTCCCGCCCGCGGGAATGCCGTTTGCAAATGCGGCACGCGCTGCATCCTTCATCTGATAGCGAATATTGGGCTCCAGCCCCTCTCTCCCCATGTACATTGGCGCTCCAACCCCTACAATGATGGCAGTCTTTGCCCAAGCTTAATATTTTCGGATCGGTCGGCCTCTTTTTCCCGGGAACGCCCGTCTGTTATCATCATCAAATAATGCCAGGAGCTGATATTATGGGTCTGTTCGATAAACTGAAGAGAATGGTGTCCGACGATGCCGGTGAAACCAGTGGTATCGACATCTTCGCCCCCCTTTCCGGTGAACTTGTCCCTATCGAAGAAGTACCGGATGTGGTGTTCGCCGAAAAAATAGTGGGTGACGGCATCGCGATAAAACCCAGCGGCAACAAGATGGTCGCTCCCTGCGACGGCACCATCGGCAAGATATTCGAAACCAATCATGCCTTTTCCATCGAATCCGATTCAGGTCTCGAACTCTTTGTTCACTTCGGCATCGACACCGTCGAACTCAGGGGCGAAGGGTTTACCCGCATCGCCCAGGAAGGCCAGCAGGTGAAAAAAGGCGACACCATCATCGAATTCGATCTGGCGTTGCTGGAAGCCAAGGCCAAGTCCACCCTGACGCCAGTGGTCATTTCCAACATGGATGAGGTCAAGGAAGTCAGCAAATACGGCGGCGCCGTGACCCAGGCCGAAGACGTCATCATGCGCGTCAAAAAATAATTCAGGCTGCGGTTGCAAGGCGCCACAGCGGCGCCTTTTTTATTGGCAACGTGATTCATCGTTACAGGAAAGTCCATCATCATGTTCAACTGGTTGAAAAAATGGTTCCAGCAAGGAACCACTGTCGCCGCCTCCCATTTTGAGCCCGAATCTTATCAGGGCTTCGACATTTACCCCGAACCCATGGCCGAAGCCGGTCAGTACCGGCTGCACGGTCGTATCACCCGGCTCAAAGACGGGGAACGGCAGGAATACCGGCTGATCCGCTCGGATATGTTGCCCTCGGCCGAACAGGCGGCCGAGCTGATGATCGCCAAAGCCAAACGGGTGATCGACGAAAATGGTGAACGCGTCTTTGACTGAATGGGCACAGTGGCGCCGGCAGCTGCACCACAATGGCGAACGCCGGCTGCTGGTATTGAGTGGCAGCGAAGCCTGGGGCATGAGTCAGGCCTGCAGGCTCGTAGGAGACGCTGACGACAGCTGCCTCTGGCTGGGCCATGCCCCCGATGACCGGGAGAGCTGCGCCATCGGCAAGTTTCAGGCCGCGCTCGGCCGGGAATATCACCATCTGGTGTTCAACGCCCACAGCGGCCTGCATCCGGATGCCTTCGGCGCCACTGTCGGTGCCGTCATGGCCGGGGGCCTGGTGCTGCTGCTTTGCCCGCCCTTGAATGAGTGGGCAACCTATTCGGATCCTGATCTGGTGCGCTATGTGGCCCTGCCGGAACAGGCGGCCGGGCTCCATAGCCGTTTCCTGCATCGCTTCGCAGCCCTGCTGCAACAAGATCCGACTGTGCTGCTCTGGCAACAAGATGGCGCTTTTCCGGTGCTACCCGAATTATCGCCTGTTCTCTGGCGACGCCGGCGCGACCGCCGGGGCTGCCTGAACCGGCAGCAACGCGGTGCGTTGGCGATGCTGCTGCACGCGGCCCGCCGCCGCCAGCCATTGGTGATGACCGCCGACCGGGGGCGGGGCAAGTCCAGCCTGCTCGGGCTGGCGGCCGACCGTTTGCTTGGCGCCGGTTATCGGGTGCTGCTGACCGCCCCCAATCCGGGAGCCGCCGCCCAGGCGCTGGCGCACTGTGATAGGCCATTGGACTTTATTGCTCCCGATGCCCTGCTGGCCCAGCGTCCGGACGCCGACATACTGCTCATCGACGAGGCCGCCGCCATTCCGGTGCCCATGCTGATGACCCTGGCCCGACGCTATTGCTGCATTTTCGCCAGCACAGAGCACGGCTACGAAGGAACCGGGCTGGGCTTTCAGCTGAAGTTTCAGCCGGCACTGAGTGCACTGGCGCCGGACTGGCAGAAGGTACATCTGGATATGCCGGCGCGCTGGAGTCCGCAGGACCCGCTGGAGCCTCTGGTCTTCCGGCTACTGGCGCTCGATGCGGACCCGGTTACCCCGCCACGGGAAGGCGAATTGCATATCGCCTGGGTCAGCCGCCAGCAGCTGCAGGACGATGACCAATTGTTGCAACAACTGTTCGCGCTGTTGACCCTGGCTCACTATCAGACTCGCCCCAGCGATCTGCGCCACCTGCTGGATGCCCCCGGACTGAGTGTGGTGGTTGCCTTTCGCGCCACTATTCCGGTCGCCGCCGCCCTGCTGATTCAGGAAGGCTCGCTGTCAGCTGGGCTCGGTCAGGCCATCTGGCGCGGCCAGCGCCGCCCCCGCGGACATCTGCTACCCCAGTCACTGGCGTTTCATGGCGGTATAAGAGCAGCCTGCGAGTTCAGCTATCAGCGAGTGATGCGTATCGTGGTGCATCCCCATTGCCAGCAGCAGGGCATTGGCTCCCAGTTGCTACACTGGCTGCAACAGACGCCTCAACTGGACTCTCAACAACAAGAATACGACTTTCTCGGGGCCAGCTTCGGCGCCAGCCCGGAGCTGCTTGATTTCTGGCAGCATAACGGCTTCGATACGGTGCGTATCGGCCTCGGTACCGATGGCGTCAGCGGGCTGCACGCGGCCATGATGCTGTGGCCCCGTTCTGCTAAAGCGCAACAGGTATTGCCACAGTGGCAAGGTCAGTTCAGTGCCGACCTGATGTTTTACCGCCAGGGGCTGCTACAAGACTTGCCCGATACCTGGTGGCAACACTTGAAACAACTGCCTCCGGTCTCGAGCGCCGCACGGGATCGAGAAATTGCCCATGACTTCGCCTTTCACCACCGGGATTTGTTATGCGATCAACCGGCGCTGGCTCGTTTCATAGCGGCGAACGCACCGCTTGCTCCTTTGTCCCGACGCCAGCAACAGCTGCTTCATGCACTACTGGCACCCGGTTCAACGCCTGCCGAAATAGCTTGTCAACGAGGGCTGGCCGGTCAGAAGGCGGCGATACAGCAAGGTCGCCTGCTGCTGCGCCATTTCTTCATGGTTCCATCCGAAACATAAAATCATTATTCATTTATCGAAAACAGCGCTAGTCTAGTACGGTAAAGTCCTGTTGCTTCAATATTATTCATGCAAGGAGTGCTACAGATGGAACTGTTCACAGAATGGTTGACCGCCATTAATGGTGTGGTGTGGGGCGTTCCCATGTTGGTAGGTATTCTGGGGCTCGGCCTCTACCTTCAGCTTGGGCTCGGCCTGATGCCCATTCGAAAACTGGGTACCGGCTTCAAGCTGTTGTTTTCAAAAGTAGAGGCCGGCAGCGGTGAAATCTCGCCTTTCAACGCCCTGATGACCGCGCTTTCTGCCACCAT
>JAAEZO010000109.1 GCA_018222825.1 Gammaproteobacteria bacterium | reverse complement strand
CCGAAGTAGTCGCCTAGTACCGGTGCGTCCTGCAGCAGCGCCTGAACCTGCGGGTTCTTGCTGTCCAGCACCCGCAGGGGGTTGGTGTACAGGCGGCGCTGGCTGTCTTCGTCCAGCTGGTCTTTATGCTGCTCCAGATACGCCACCAGCGCCTGGCGGTATTCGGCCCGCTCTTCGGGCTGACCCAGGCTGTTCAGTTGCAGTACCAGATGCTCGCTGACGCCAAGCGTTTTCCACAGCCGGGCGGTGAGCATGATCAGCTCGGCGTCGATGTCCGGGCCCTGCAGGCCGAACACTTCAACCCCAAACTGGTGGAACTGGCGATAGCGGCCTTTCTGGGGGCGCTCGTAGCGGAACATGGGACCCATGTACCACATGCGGCGTTCCTGGTTGTAAAGCAGGCCATGCTCGATACCGGCGCGCACACAGCCGGCGGTACCTTCAGGTCGCAGGGTCATGCTGTCGCCGTTGCGATCGTCAAAGGTATACATTTCCTTTTCGACCACGTCGGTGACTTCACCGATGGCCCGCTTGAACAGGCCGGTGACTTCCATGATCGGCATGCGCACTTCGGCGTAACCATAGGCACGCATAAGGTCACGCAGTACCGCTTCTGCCTGTTGCCATGCCGGCGTTTGTTCCGGCAGGCAGTCGTTCATTCCACGAATTGCTTGAATCTGTTTGGCCACGAAAATATCTCTATGGTTGACGGCTTAAAATAAATTGAATGCTAGAGGTGGTGCCGCAAAGCTTGATAAGCGGATTCTGCTGCTCGCTAGGCCGACCGTGACATGCCAGCGCCGAAAATTGCTCCTGCTATTTCGGCATTCCCGCCTTCCCTGGCGGTCAACTAGCATGTCCGAGCCCCCAGGGGGCGAGCCAGCTCGCCGTGAGGAGCAGTTTCGGCCTGACGAACATCCAGTGAATGTTCGCAGCAGGATGAAACTGCGAGAGCCATGCCCCTTACGGCGTGTCGGCGTGGGAGCAGCAGTGTCCGCTTCTTCACGAAGCCTCAGTCTTTGCGCTGTACCGGAATACGGGCGGCCGGGTCCATCATCGCGACCTTGGCCCGAATACGGCTTTCCAGCTCGTCCACCAACCTGGTGTTGTCGAGCCGGCCCACGCGCTCGCCTCCATCGTAGAGGGCGCTCTTGCGCTGGGCACCGGCCAGACCGAGATCGGAAATCAGCGCTTCGCCGGGGCCGTTGACCACACAGCCGATAATGGACACGTCCATCGGCATCACTATGTCTTCCAGCCGACTTTCCAGCTCGTTGACGGTGCTGATCACATCAAACTCCTGGCGGGAGCAGGACGGACAGGCGATGAAGTTGATGCCCCGGGCGCGAATGCGCAGGGATTTGAGAATATCGAAACCGACCTTGATTTCTTCCACCGGATCGGCGGCCAGCGAGATGCGCAGGGTGTCGCCGATGCCTTCGGCCAGCAGCATGCCCAGACCGATGGCGGACTTGACCGCGCCGCTGCGAAAACCACCGGCTTCGGTGATGCCCAGGTGCAACGGCTGCTCTATCTGACGCGCCAGCTCCTGATAGGCGCCGACGGCCAGGAAGACATCGGAAGCCTTGACGCTAACCTTGAACTGATCGAAGTTGAGTCGGTCCAGAATATCCACATGACGCAGCGCCGACTCCACCAGTGCCGCCGGGGTGGGCTCGCCGTATTTTTCCTGCAGATCCTTTTCCAGCGAGCCACCGTTGACCCCGATACGAATGGGAATGCCCTTGTCCCGCGCGCAGTCCACCACCGCCCGAATCCGGTCTTCACGGCCGATGTTACCCGGGTTGATGCGCAGACAATCGGCACCGTATTCGGCCACCTGCAACGCGATGCGATAATCGAAGTGAATATCGGCCACCAGCGGCATGGTGGTGCCGGCACGGATCAGCTTGAAGGCCTCGGCCGCCTCCATGGTCGGCACCGAAATCCGCACTATGTCGGCGCCGGCCTTCTCTACCGCCCGAATCTGGGCCAGGGTCGCCGCTACATCCGTGGTCAGGGTATTGGTCATGGTCTGTACGCTGATGGGGGCATCTCCCCCCACCAGCACAGAGCCAACGCGAATTTGTTTGGACAGGCGACGAACGATGGGGGTTTCATGTAGGGACATCATTTACTCTTGCGTTAATCAGGGTTTCGGTACGGTCAGGCGAGCTACCCGGCCGGCGCGGAAGGCGGACATATCCACCGCCTGGTTCATATACTCGATGCGGGCCGCCTGCGGTGCACCCAAGGTCAGACGAAACGGCGGCTCCCCTTCCAGCTTCAGTGACTGGCTGGCCTTTTGTACCCCTTCGGACAAGACCCGTCCCCGGCTGTCGGTCACATTGATCCAGCAATCGTCGATGAAGCGCATGGTCAGCAACCGGGGATCGGCCGCCGGCGTTTCGATTTCCGGCTCAACCGTGGCCGCGACTGTCTTCTCTGCCTCCGGCTCGGTCACTTCTGCCGGCTGGTCATCTGTTGTCACTACGGGCGCGATGGGGGGCAGTGTCGACTCCCCGTCGGTCGCGACGTCATTCGCCGACGGCGCTGCCGGAAGTGTCAATTGGGGAGCAACCACCGGAATATCCGCTTCGGGTGCCGAGACCTCTTGCTGCTCGGTTGCAGGCTCGAAGCTGGGTACTATGTAGCTGGAACCGCTGTCCTGCCACCACCAGTAAAACAAAGACCCGATCAAGCCCAGCAGTACCAGCCAGCTGATCCGCTTGAGCCAGTTGTCGCTGGCCTGCTGCCGGGTTTTTCTGGAAAAACTCTGCATGGGGGCTGCGGACTTGATTTGCTCGATGCCACTCATGCTGTCGAAGGCAGCCAGCGCCTGCTGCTCACTCACGCCCACCACCTTGGCATAGGCTTTTACGTAGCCACGCAGAAAGGTCAGTGCAACCCCGGCCTTGTATTGATCGTCATCGATAGACTCGATGACCGCCAGCCTTAGGTTAAGGCGTCGGGCCACTTCAGCCTGCGTCCAGCCCTTGGCTTCTCGTGCTGCACGCAACAGGGCACCGGGGCCGGCTGTTGCTACTGGTTCTGCTTCAGCCTGAGGCTGCGGATCTGTTTCGTTAATAGTCATTTGATAAGAATCGCCTGGCCTGTTCTGAATCCGGAAATAACCGTACCAGCTCGGCACCGGCCAGCCGGGCTTGCGCCACACTGCCTTGTGCCTCTGCGGTACGCACTGTTAACCATAAGCTCTGTGCACTGGGCTGATGCTCATCCCGGTAACGGGCAAGATAATCGAGCGCGCCACCGTTATCCCCCTGCTCTGCCAGCAGCTCTGCCGCCCCCAGCAGGGCTTTTGATCTGGCCGGATCATACTCCAGCGCTCGCCTGAAATAGTCGAGTGCAACCTCTGGTTTGCCATCTCGAAGGGCGCACAGGGCGGCATTTTCGTAGCTGTCGGCCACCTGCACATAGCCAGGTGACGCTATCGCCTTCCTGAACATGGCATCCGCTTCGGCGAAACGTTCCCGACCACACAGAAAAACGCCGTAATTATTCAGTCCATCACCATGGTCGGGAGCCAGCTTCAGCACCTGGCGATAACTGTGCTCCGCCTGTTCGACGTCGGATACCGACTGATAGAACCAGGCGCGAGCAAGGTGAACGTCGGCATTGCGGGGATCCTGCGCCAGAGCCCGGTCAAGATTGAACTTGGCCTGCTCCATGTCTCCCCGCCGCAAATAAGCCAAACCAAGATTCATGCGCGTTAACGCCGCTTCCGATGGCGTGAACATCACTTCCCGGGACTGACGTCCATCAGACAAATAAGTGGTTTCATGAACACAACCACTCAAGATGGATCCCATCAGTAGTACCGGCAACAGAATAAGCGTTCGCATTCCCTTTGCACCAATGGTTTTTTTCTTAAACCATTGTGACGGATATAGTTTGTTCCTGCATCCGTTTTTTCATGGTGCGCTTGGTGCGGTCGATCACATCGCCGACCAACTGACCACAGGCGGCATCGATATCGTCGCCGCGGGTCTTGCGAATGGTAACGGTGTTGCCGTATTGCATCAGCACCTTGTTGAAGCGATCGATACGGCTGTTGCTCGGTTTACCGTAATCATTGCCCGGGAAGGGATTGAACGGAATCAGGTTAATCTTGCAGGGCAGGTCTTTCAGCAGCTCGGCCAGTTCGTGGGCATGCTGCATATCGTCGTTGACGTGATCGAGCAATACATACTCGATGGTCACCTTGCCATGGTTGGCATTGGAGACGGCAAGGTAGCGACGAATGCTGGCGATCAACTCGGCAATGTTGTACTTGTCGTTGATCGGCATGATCTCGGAGCGCAGCTTGTCGTTGGGGGCGTGCAAAGACACCGCCAGCGCCACGTCGATCATGTCGGCCATCTTGTCCAGCGCCGGTACCACGCCGGAGGTGGACAGCGTTACCCGCCGCTTGGACAGACCAAAACCGTAGTCTTCCAGCATCAGCTTCATCGCCGGTACCACGTTGTTCAGGTTGAGCAGCGGCTCGCCCATGCCCATCATCACCACATTGGTGATCGGCTTGCGGCCCGAATCACGCACAAAGCCCACCCGGCTGGCGGCACGCCACACCTGGCCGATGATCTCGGATACCTTGAGGTTGCGGTTGAAGCCCTGCTGAGCGGTGGAGCAGAATTTGCAGTCCAGCGCACAGCCAACCTGGGAAGACACACACAGGGTGGCGCGGTCGCCATCGGGAATATAGACGGTTTCCACTTCCTGACCGCCAACCTGCATCGCCCACTTGATGGTGCCGTCGGCCGATATTTTCTCGACACTGATTTCCGGCGCGCGGATCTCGGCCCGCTGCTGCAGCTTGCCGCGCAGCACCTTGTTGATGTTGGTCATCTGCTCGAAATCGTCACAACCGAAGTGATAAATCCATTTCATCACCTGATCGGCCCGGAACGGCTTCTCGCCCAGTTCATTGAAGAACGCACGCATGCCATCACGATCCAGATCCAGCAGGTTTATTTTTGTTTCACTCATCGGTTGCCTCTCGCTTTCTGACCAGGGCCCACAGGGCGCGAAATTGTACAGAATTTAGCATGGGGTTGCCAGTAGTGGCACTCTGACCGCTGCGAAAGCCTTCAAAATAAAACGCCGCCTCATAACGAGGCGGCGTGGCTGACAGACAATTTTACCAACGGAATCTATTCCTGTGCGCCTGGCGCCAGTGAACAGCCCCCGGCTCAGTGATCGGTGAGCGGTTTATTGATGTCCAGCTTGGGCGCAGAACGCGTCTTTTTATTGTTTTCGATGGTCACTTCATTGCCGTCGGCATCGAACAGCTTGCCACCGGTGAAGTAATCCCCTTCGCTCAGACAGGCGATCTCTTCCTGACGGATGGTACGTTCGGTACCGGCAGAGAAGACCGACTGATTCTCAGAGTTACCCGCTTTAACATGGTTGAACAGCAGGTTCAGCAGTATGGCCATGATGGCGGTAGAGCTGATGCCTGAATGGAAAATGGTGGCAAACCAGTCCGGAAAGTGATGGTAGAAAGAAGGTGCCGCTATCGGCAACATGCCGAAGCCGATAGAAGTGGCCACGATGATCAGGTTCATGTTGTTGTGATAGTTCACCTTGGCCAGGGTACGGATACCACTGGCGGCCACGGTGCCGAACAACACGATACCGGCACCACCCAACACGGCGGTCGGTACGGTGGCAATCACGCGTCCCATGATGGGCATCAGGCCCAGCGTCATCAGGATAAGACCGGCAAAGGCCACCACGTAACGGCTCTTGACGCCGGTTACCGCTACCAGTCCCACGTTCTGGGCGAAGGCGCTTTGAGTGAAAGAGCCAAACAGCGGCGCCACGGCACTGGAGATCATGTCGGCACGCAGGCCATCACCCAGACGACGGGAGTCGACCTTGGTGTCGATGATGTCACCCACCGCCAGAATATCGGCAGAGGTTTCTACCAGAATCACCAGCACCACAATCAGCATGGAGATAATGGCCGCCACTTCAAACACCGGCGCACCGAAGTGGAACGGGGTCGGAAAGGCAAAGACCGGGCCTTCCAGCACACGAGAGAAATCAACCAGTCCCATAGCCCAGGCACCCAGGGTACCGAACACCATGGCCAGCAGAATGGACAAACGGCTGATGGCCGCATTACCCAGCTTGCTCAACAGCAGCACCATCGCCAGCGTCATGGCAGCCAGACCGATGTTGGTCATGCTGCCGAAGTCTTCGGCTCGGCTGTTGCCACCCATGGCCCAGCGCGCCGCTACCGGCATCAGCGTCAGGCCGATGGTGGTGATCACGGCCCCGGTTACCAGTGGCGGGAAGAATTTGATGATCTTGGAAAAGATGGGGGTGATCAGAAACCCAATAACCGAAGCGGCAATCACGGCGCCAAACACCGATGGCAAGCCCCCGCCCGCGGTCACGATGGCCACTATGGTCGCCACACTGGCGAAAGACACACCCTGTACCAGCGGCAGCTGACAGCCAAAGAAGGGCAAACCCATGGTTTGCAGCAAGGTGGCGATACCACCAATAAACAAGGAGGCGGCGATCAGCATGCCGATTTCTGCCGAGCCCAGGCCGGCGGCCTGCCCCACGATAAGCGGTACGGCAATAATGCCGCCGTACATGGTCAATACATGTTGAAAGCCGTAAGCGATGTTGGCACCAACACCGAGGTTTTCATCTTCTGGACGGGCCTGTGAAGGACGGGCCGATGATTTTGTAGTCATTAGTTGCTCCCTGCGTGCTCATATTGTGTATACGATAACCACAACAATATAATGATTTATGTAAAAATTAATGTAAACAACTTTTACACATAACGCATACATACTTAACAAAAGATTCATGACAACAAGATATCGGGCACAAAAAAAAGGAGCCGAAGCTCCTTTTTATTCACCGAACGTTATCCCTTAGCGGGTACGCGGGCACAGTTCTTCATCGCTGAAGAAGTAAGCGATTTCGCGTGCAGCAGAAGCGGCGGCATCGGAACCGTGTACGGCATTTTCGTCGATGCTGTCGGCGTAGTCGGCACGCAGGGTACCAGCCAGAGCGTCGGCCGGGTTGGTGGCGCCCATGATTTCACGGTGACGCAGTACGGCGTTTTCGCCTTCCAGCACCTGAACCATTACCGGACCGGAAGTCATGAAGCTGACCAGCGCCTTGAAGAAAGGACGCTCGCTGTGCTCGGCGTAGAAACCTTCAGCCTGTTCCTGGCTCAGGTGTACCATTTTGGCGGCAACGATTTTCAGGCCGGCAGTTTCAAAACGGTGATAGATGGCACCGATCAGGTTCTTTGCTACGGCATCAGGCTTGATGATGGAAAAAGTACGTTCGATAGCCATGTTGGTTCCTTAATTAGTCAATCAATCAGAATAAAACGCGCGGAATTATACGTAAAGCCAGTGCAAGTTAATACCACTGGCGGGTAATTTTATTGCACCCGAAGTTGGTTAAAGGCCGGTGCATAGACTATAGGACAAAGGACCCACTCCGCCGACTCGCTGTAGACCCATCCGTGGGCGCTCTCTGTTTCATCCCTGAAACAGAAGGTCGGCGGAGCAGATCCCTTTGTCCTCCTTTAAAGCTTAGGCGTTGCCAACAACCAACTCCGCTGCCGAAGAGAGGCAACAGAGAACACCTTTCACGACCATGAAATGCCATGGACGGCATTTCCGAGCCCCCAGGGATGGGTTCATGGCGTGTCGTGAGAGGCGGCTGTGTTGCCTCTGTTACCGCCTAGTCGGTACCTTCACATACCCGGGCCAGCATGGCGGCAATGGTGCGCACGCCGTGGCCCTTGCCACCGGCCGCCCACAACTCGTTGGCCGACTTCTGGTAACAACCGGACAAGTCCATGTGCACCCACTGACAGCCGTTTTCCGGTACGAAGCGCGACAGGAAGGCAGCGGCGGTAGAGGCGCCGGCCATACCTTCGCCACCGTGAATGTTGGCCATGTCGGCGAACGACGAGGTCAGCTGCCCCACATGGAAAGGTTCCAGCGGCAGGTGCCAGGCTTTTTCGTACTCGGCTCTAGCCGCCTGCACCGTGCTCTGGGCCAGCGCTTCGTTCATGCTGAACACCGCGTTGTAATCCCGGCCCAGTGCCATTTTGGCGGCACCGGTGAGGGTGGCGGCATCGAGAATAAAAGGCGCACCGGTGGCACTGGCCGCCAGCAGGCCGTCGGCCAGCACCAGGCGCCCTTCCGCATCGGTATTGAGGATCTCGACGGTGATGCCGTTCTTGTAGGTGAGAATATCACCCAGCTTGTAGGCATGCCCGGAAACCAGGTTTTCGGCGCAGCACAGGAACAGCTTGACCCGCTGTTGCAGGCCGCGCTGAATGGCCAGCGCCAACGCGCCGGTTACGGTGGCGGCACCGCCCATGTCGGACTTCATCACCGCCATGCCGTCGGATGACTTGATGCTGTAACCACCGGAGTCGAAGGTAATGCCCTTGCCCACCAGTGCCGCAGCAACCGGCGCATTGGCGTCGCCGGTCGGGTTGAAGTCCAGCTCCAGCAGAGTGGGCGGACGTTCGCTGCCCCGGCCGACTTCATAAATGCCCACATAACCCAGATCCCTGAGCTGCTCGCCACTGTAGGTGCGATAGCTGACCGCATCGGGGGCCAGCGACTGAATGAACTTGCCCGCTTCGGCGGCCAGAAAGGCCGGGTAAACCTCTTCCGGAGTGCCGTTGATCATCTTCCGTACCCAGCGGGAAGACAGGTTGCGGGCTTCCAGCTCGACCAGCTCATCGGCGGACATCTCGCCCCACTCCAGTTGCTGGCCGCCACGGGCATTATAGAAACCCTGGGCGAAGGCCCAGCGGCTTTCCAGCTGCCAGCCATCGCCGCTCAGTTGTACCGCCTTGATACCCATGGCATCAAGCTTGCGCCCGGCCTGCTGCGCCTTGCGCTCCTGCTCGGCGGCATTGGGTACATGCACCCGGGCTTCATCATCCTTAAAACTCAACAGTGCCTTGTCACCCCATTGCGCAGGAGCGGCTTCGGCACAGAGTACGACCTTCATCATTGCGGGCATGATCATTCCTTGTTCTGTTGACAGAAAAACGGAAAAAGCCACAGAAGAACTGTGGCCTTAAAATAGCAATAAGCGTTGAGCTGACAACCGAAAGCTGCTTTTCGCTTCCGGCTACGAGTTTATCGCTATTCAGTTATTCGTATTCATCCATCCAGACCATGATGATGGCCTCGAGGATACGCTCATTGGAGTGAGCCGGATCGTCATCAAAGTCTTCCAGCTCGCAGATCCACTGGTGCAAGTCGGTAAAGCGCACCGTTCTGGGATCCGTGTCGGGATACGCCTCCAGCAATGCCAGTGCTATGTCCTGACTGTCGGTCCATTTAAGACTCATGCGCCCTCCTGATCAATGACCTTCGGATACCATGTTAACCGTATACTTGGGGATCTCGACCACCAGATCCTCGTCGTTGACCCGGGCCTGACATCCCAGACGGGACTCGGGTTCGAGACCCCAGGCCTTGTCCAGCATATCATCTTCCAGTTCGCAGC
>JAAEZO010000108.1 GCA_018222825.1 Gammaproteobacteria bacterium | reverse complement strand
CCGTATGGACTTTTCTGTTTATCTGGTTCGAGGAAAAGCTGGAAGGCAGTGCCAATAAACGCCGTCAGCTGGACAAGTCACCCTGGAACTTCAACAAGGTATGGCGCAAGAGTGCCAAGCATCTTGCCTGGCTGGCGGTATCACTCTTTACCGGCTTTACCTTCATCGCCTATTTTGTTCCGGCAAGAGAGCTGGCGGTCGATCTGCTGACTTTCTCGACCAGCTTCTGGATTGGATTCTGGGTACTGTTCTTTGCGTTCTGTACTTACGGTAATGCGGGCTGGATGCGTACCATCATGTGTACCCATATTTGTCCTTATGCCCGTTTTCAGTCGGCGATGTTCGATAAAGACACCTATACGGTCAGCTATGACGTCGAGCGAGGCGAGAGCCGTGGTCCGCGTCCTCGCAAGGCGGATCCTAAAAAGCTGGGCCTGGGTGACTGTATTGATTGCAACCTGTGTGTTCAGGTCTGTCCGGCGGGCATCGATATTCGTGATGGCCTGCAATATGAATGTATCAACTGTGGTGCTTGTGTGGATGCCTGTGATCAAACCATGGATCGCATGGGCTATGAAAGAGGCCTGATCAGCTATTCGACCGAACACAAATTGCGACACAGAGAGACCCATGTCGCTCGTCCCAAGCTGATTGGTTACGGTGTGGTGATGGTATTGATGCTGGCCGCCTTTGCTTATATGGCATCGAATATCATGCCGATGGGCATCGAGATTATTCGCGATCGTAACCAGCTGTATCGTGAAACCGCCGAAGGGCTGGTAGAGAATACCTATACCCTGAAAATCATGAACAAGACGCTGACTACCGAAACCTACCGGCTCAATGTAGAAGGGATGGATGACGTTGAATGGATTGGCCCCGAAGAGGTGGTGGTTCGCGGTGGCGAGGTGTTGAGTTTGCCGATTAGTCTGGCGACCGACCCTTACCTGCTGTCAACGCCGGTCAAGGACATCACCTTCGTGATGACGCATACCGGGCTGGATGAAAACGACAGCAAGGCCAAGTTACGCAGCAAGAGTAAGTTCTTCAGTTCGATTAACTGATATCCTCAGACCGCAGCCAGTCGCTGCGGTCTTTTTTTTGGAGTGGCATGAACTATTACCAGCTTACCCCCGATGTGATTGCCGATGCGCTGGTCAGTGTCGGTATTTATATTGATTCGGGACTCATGGCTCTGAACAGCTACGAGAACCGGGTTTACCGATTCAAGAGCGATAGCGATGGCATCCTGGTGGCCAAGTTTTATCGCCCCCAGCGCTGGAGCCGACAGCAGATTCAGGAGGAGCATGACTTTCTGTTCGCTCTGAATGATGCCGGCGTTCGAGTGGCGGTGCCGCTCATCCGTGATCAAACCAGTGTCTTCGAGTTTGGCAACATGCTGTTTGCGGTCTGGCCCTCGGTATCCGGTCGTCAGTTCGAGGCCGATAACCTCGACCAGCTGGAGGCGCTGGGAGAGCAACTGGGGCGGCTACACAGGGTCGGAGAGCGGTTTGTCTTGCGCCATCGACCACAGTTGAGTACCGATGACTATCTGCTGCGGGCTCGAGGTGTGCTTGAACAAGAGGCGATAATACCGAAGCGACTCCGGGGCGAATTTTTTGCCCGGCTTAATGAGGTGGTAGAGAGCACGACGGCACTGTATCGGCCCAAACAGCAGCTGACCCTGCATTGTGACTGCCATGCCAGCAATATACTGTGGCGGGATGGACTCTGGCTGCTCGACTTCGATGATTGCCGCACCGGGCCGGCAGTACAGGATTTGTGGATGATGCTCAGCGGCACGCGTCAGGAGCAGCTGCTGCAGTTGGATACCCTGCTGGCCGGTTACGAGACGGCGCGAGAATTCAATGCGGCAGAGCTGTCGCTGATAGAACCGCTCAGAGCCATGCGCATGGTCAACTACATGGCCTGGCTGGCAGCGCGCTGGTCTGACCCTGCTTTTCCGGCCAATTTCCCCTGGTTTAATACCGAAGACTACTGGCAGCAGCAAATCGGTGTGTTATCCGATCAATTGCGTAGTCTGGATGAGGCACCATTATCCTTGACCTCCTGGAACTGATTACTTAACGTGAGTCAGCCACTACTGAACGAGATCCCGTATGAAAAAATATATTGTTGTTTTATTTACCCTGCTGATGGCTCCGCTGGTCAGTGCCGCTCCCGAATTCAAGGAGGGTGTTGAATACAAGGTGGTGAATGACGTTGCCAGCAGCAAACCGGAAGTGACCGAATTTTTCTCTTATGTCTGCTCGCATTGCTACAGCTTTGAGCCCTTGATGCAAAAACTGCAAGAGCGGGTACCAGAGGTACAGCTGAAGAAAGTACCGGTGGCTTTTCTCGGTCGTGAAATGGGCCCGGTGCTGCAGCGCGCCTACGGGGCAGCGGTATTGCTCAAAGTGGAAGACAAGCTGACGCCAGCTATCTTCGATCAAATCCATCGGCAGAAAAAAATGCCCAACGGCCTGGGTGATATCAAGGCGATTTTTGTTGCCAATGATGTTGAGGCAAAAGACTTTGATGGCGTGATCAACAGCTTTGCGCTGAATGGCATGATTGCCCAGTACGACAGGGCCACCGAGCGCTTCAATGTGCGTGGCACGCCCACCATAGTGGTCAGAGACAAGTATGAGCTGAACATGAGCGAAATCGGTTCGGAAGACCGTTTTTACCGGGTGGTGGAATATCTGCTGTCAGCGGGCTGATAAACAACCCCATGATGCGGTTTATCGCATCATGGGGTGCTGTCAATTATGGCGCTTGGCCTGAGTGATGGTGCGTACGTTGGACTCACAGTCTTCCTGATAGCGATCTCCTTGCACCTGCCAATACTCGGTGGGTAGATGGACCAGATAATATTTTTCCCTGTGAGTATCAGTCACGAATCCCATTCCACTTAATGCCAGCTCGTAATGAATATCGCTGATGAACTCGTGGGTAAAACGCTGTCTGCCGGAAAGGGTCGCGATATCTGTTTTGGTCAGATAAACCCCGCTTTTTACATCCCCGAAGCGCTCATGCAGCCAAACGGCAAATTCCTTTGCACTCTTCATCCTGTACTCCTTCAGGTCAAGGCTGTTCGTTTTAGTTATAGCAGCTTATCGCCGGCTCAGCTTTGTAATCGGTGTAACAGCCGGTCCATGGCGCGGTAACCCAATGCCTCGATTAAATGATGACGGCCAATCTTTTCCTCGTGCTCCAGGTCGGCGATGGTTCTGGCGACCCGGATCAATTTATGCCAGGCGCGAATGGAAAGTTTCATTCGATGCAGCGCCTGCTCCAGAAACACGGCATCTTCCTGTTTCAGTGGGCAGAACTTATCCAGCTCGGCGGCACTGAGCCGGGCATTGGTCTTGCCGGCACGCTTCAGTTGCCGCTCTCTGGCTGCCAGTACCCTCTTGCGGATCTGAGCCGAGCCTTCGGCTTTGGGGCGGGTACGGCTCAGCTCTCCCGGTGGTAATAGCGGTATTTCTACCGACAGATCGAAACGATCCAGAAAAGGCCCGGATATTTTACTCAGGTAACGCAGTATCTGCTCGGAAGAGCTGCGGCTGTAGCCGTCCGCGTAGTGGCCGCAAGGGCTGGGATTCATGGCGCCAATCAGTTGAAAACGGGCGGGAAAGGTTACTCTATGTGCCGCCCGGGCGATGGATATGCTGCAGGTTTCCAGCGGCTCGCGCAGGGCATCCAGTACCCGCCGTTCAAATTCGGTCATTTCATCGAGAAACAAGACTCCGTTATGGGCCAGAGAAATTTCTCCGGGTCGGGGATAACTGCCACCGCCCACCAGCGCAACGGCAGAGGACGAATGATGAGGCTGACGAAAGGCGCGCAGGCACCAGTCTTCGGGATCCAGGCTCATACCGCTGATGGATCTGATGGCCGCGGCTTCGAGCGCTTCCTCCTCGCTCATCAGCGGTAATAGCCCTGGCAGACGACTGGCCAGCATGCTCTTGCCGGTTCCCGGCGGGCCGAGCAGCAGCAGGTTATGCTCACCAGCTGCGGCAATCTCCAATGCCCGCTTACCGCCCTCCTGGCCGATAACATCACCAAGATCGGTGGGGTAGTCGCGTTCTTTCGATATGACTCGTTCAGGCGTGGCCAGTTCTCCCTGTTGCTGCAGCCAGGCGGTAATCGCCAGCAGGTGAGGAGCCAGCCTGGCCGGGCAGGGGTGGATCACGCCGGCCTCGGTAGCGTTGCCGGCGGGAAGCACCAGTATCCGCTCGCTGTCGCGGGCGGCGAGTACTGCCGGCAGCGCACCTTTAATCGGTCGCAGCGCTCCGGTCAGCGCCAGTTCGCCTAAAAACTCCAACTGCTCCAGGCTGGTGGCGGGGATCTGACCGGAGGCGGCGAGAATGGCCATGGCGATGGGCAAGTCGAAGCGACCACCGTCTTTAGGCAGATCGGCGGGAGCCAGATTAACGGTGATACGCCGGGCGGGAAACTCGAAACCGGAGTTCAGCAGGGCGCTGCGCACCCGATCCCTAGCCTCTTTTACCGTGGTTTCCGGCAGGCCGACGATGTTGAAAGCGGGCAGCCCATTGGCAAGATGGGCTTCAACGGTAACCAGTGGTGCGACGACGCCCAGACTGGCGCGGGCAAAAACAACGGCGAGTGACATCCGGGCTCCCTGATATTTTATTTTTTATAATTAACTTTTCTTAGCTTTTTTAACTACGTTTCCGTTACTCGATCCGATCGTTTTTTTTATTTTGTAAACAATAAAGTCTTGTCTAGTCTAGTTCATCATGCTAGTTCTATAGGTCAGCTGAGTCGGAGGTTCTGGCTCGTAATCCTATTGAGTGGTCGGTGACATGAATTTGTTTGTACGTTTCGTCAGCATTATCGTGGTCCTAGTGGTGATTATTAAATCTCCACTCGGGGCACTGTGGTCTGACGAAACGTAAAACAACCGGCAGACACAACGCAAAACCCCCGAGTCACCCACTCGGGGGTTTTTTTTTAAACCGGCTTTGGCAGCAACACATGGACAGTAATAAAATGAATGGCGCACAGTACATCGTTCAGACCCTGAAACAGCAGGGAGTCACCCAGATCTTCGGCTACCCCGGCGGCGCCATCATGCCGCTCTATGACGCCCTCTACGACGGCGGAGTGGAGCATCTGCTGTGTCGTCACGAGCAGGCGGCCGCCCTGGCAGCGGTGGGCTATGCCAGAGCCAGTGGTCAGGTGGGCGTGTGTATGGCCACCTCCGGCCCCGGAGCGACCAACCTGATCACCGGTCTGGCCGATGCCATGCTCGACTCCATTCCGCTGGTGGCCATCACCGGTCAGGTACCGATGGCTGCCATTGGTACCGACGCCTTTCAGGAAGTCGACGTACTGGGCATGTCGCTGTCCTGCACCAAACACTCCTATCTGGTCGAGAACGTCGAGGATCTGGGTGCGGTGATCGCCGAAGCTTTCGAAGTGGCCCGCTCCGGTCGTCCCGGCCCGGTATTGATCGACGTGCCTAAAAATATTCAGGTTGCTCCGGTCGAGCCCAAGCCAACGCCGACGTTCAGTACCGCACCCAATGCTCTGGATGAAGATGCCCTGGCTCAGGCTCAGGCGATGCTGGCCTCGGCGCGTCAGCCGGTGTTGTATGTCGGTGGCGGCGTCGGCATGGCCAATGCCGAAGCAGAATTACGCGCTTTTGCTCAAAAAATCGGTATCCCTGCCGTGACCACTCTCAAGGGAATCGGCACCCTCAATCCGGATGACGAGCTGTTTTTGGGCATGCTCGGCATGCACGGTACAAAAGCCGCCAACCTGGCGGTTCAGCAGAGCGATCTGCTGGTTGTGGTCGGCGCCCGTTTCGACGACCGGGTGACCGGCAAGCTGGACGCCTTCGCGGTGAACGCCAAGGTGATTCACCTGGACAAGGATGCCTCCGAGTTTGGCAAGGTGCGTGACGCTCAGGTGAGCATAGATGCGGAGCTGGCAACGGTATTGCCGCTGCTGGGGAATGGCCGCTTGGCCATCGACGACTGGCGGCAGCACTGCAAGGCGCTCATAGCCGATCACGGCTGGCGTTACGATCATCCGGGCGAGGCCATTTACGCGCCGCTGGCGCTCAAGCAGTTGAGCGATGCCCTGCAGGATACCGCCATGGTGAGCTGTGATGTGGGACAGCATCAAATGTGGGTGGCGCAGCACATGAGCTTTACCAGCCCGCGCAACCACCTGAGCAGCTCTGGCCTGGGCACCATGGGCTTTGGTCTGCCGGCGGCCATTGGTGCCAAACTGGCTCGTCCCGAACACGAGTCGGTACTGGTCTCCGGCGATGGCTCCTTCATGATGAACGTACAGGAACTGGGTACCCTCAAGCGGGCCCAGCTGCCGGTAAAAATGGTGCTGCTCGACAACCAGCGTCTGGGCATGGTGCGCCAGTGGCAGGAACTGTTCTTCGACGGTCGCTACAGCGAAACCATCCTCACCGACAACCCCGATTTTGTAGCCATGGCCGCCGCCTTCAATATTCCCGGTGAAACCATCACCCGCAAAGAGGAAGTAGAGCCCGCCATCCAGCGCATGCTGGCGTCCGACACCGCCTATCTGTTGCATGTCCGTATTTCAGAACAGGAAAACGTTTGGCCCCTGGTGCCACCCGGCGTAGCCAACGACCAGATGATGGAGAAAAAAGCATGAACCAGCACAACCTGCAGATAGAAACCCAGTTTCGTCCCGAAGTCCTCGAGCGGGTACTTCGTTTGATCCGTCATCGTGGCTTTCGGGTAGATGACATGGAAATGTCCACCTCGGTTGATTGTAAACACCTTAATATTAGGGTTACTGTCAGCAGTGACAGAGCCATTCAGCTGTTGAGTCGTCAACTCGAAAAGCTGATGGATATAACCCGTGTCGAGGCGCAGGTTGTGGAGCAACGATTCAGAAAAACGGCGTGAGGGAGCAACCAATGTCGACTGCCAAATACATCTGGTTCAATGGTGATATGGTGCCCTGGGAAAAGGCCCAGGTGCATGTAATGAGTCATGCGCTGCACTATGGCTCTTCGGTATTCGAAGGTATTCGTGCCTACAAGACGCCGCAGGGGCCGATGATTTTCAGGCTGGAAGAGCATGTACAGCGCCTGTTCGACTCCGCCAAAATCTATCGAATGCAGGTTCCTTATACTCACGCAGAACTGATGGATGCCTGCCGAAAAGCGGTGAGCGAAAACGAGCTGAACAGCGCCTATCTGCGGCCGCTGGTATTTATCGGCAATGTCGGCTTGGGTCTCAACGCGCCGAAAGACGTGCCCTGCGACGTGATTGTCGCCGCCATTCCCTGGGGCGCCTATCTGGGTGAAGAGGGACTGGAGCGGGGCGTGGACGTGTGCGTGACCTCCTGGAACCGACTGGCGCCCAATACCATGCCTACCGGTGCCAAGGCCGGCGGAAACTATCTGTCTTCCCAGTTGATCTCGGGCGAAGCCAAGCGCCACGGCTATGACGAGGGCATTTCACTTGATGTGCATGGCCACCTGAGTGAAGGGGCAGGCGAGAATCTGTTCCTGATCAAAAACAAGGTACTCTATACCCCGCCGGTTACCGCCTGTATCCTGCCCGGTATCACCCGCGATACCCTGATGACCCTGGCGCGTGAAGCCGGTTATCAGGTGCGGGAAGAAGCCATCTCTCGCGAGGCACTGTATCTGGCCGATGAAATGTTCATGACCGGTACCGCCGCCGAGGTGACCCCGGTACGCAGTGTAGACGGTATAGAGCTTGGGGCCGGTAAACGAGGCCCGATCACCACAGAATTGCAGAAAGCCTTCTTCGGGCTGTTCGATGGCAGCACCAAGGACAAATGGGGTTGGTTGACCCCGGTGAAAGATTGATTTTCAGATAAGAGAGAGGGGCGCCTCGCGTCCCTGTTTTACTCAATTGTTTTTACAGGAGTTATAAAATGCCAAGGTATCGTTCCGCCACCACCACTCACGGCCGCAACATGGCCGGCGCCCGCGCCCTGTGGCGCGCCACCGGCATGACCGAAGAGGACTTCGGCAAGCCGATCATTGCGGTGGTCAACTCCTTCACCCAGTTTGTGCCGGGCCATGTGCACCTGAAAGACATGGGCCAGCTGGTGGCGCGTGAAATCGAGGCCGCCGGTGGTGTCGCCAAGGAATTCAACACCATCGCCGTGGATGACGGTATCGCCATGGGTCACGGCGGCATGCTTTACAGCCTGCCCAGCCGGGATCTGATCGCCGACTCGGTCGAGTACATGGTTAATGCCCACTGTGCCGATGCCATGGTGTGTATCTCCAACTGCGACAAGATCACTCCCGGTATGCTGATGGCCGCATTGCGAGTCAATATTCCGGTGATCTTCGTCTCCGGTGGTCCGATGGAAGCCGGCAAGACCAAGCTGTCGGATCAAATCATCAAGCTGGATCTGGTCGATGCCATGGTCCAGGGTGCCGATCCTACCGTGTCTGACTCTCAGAGCGAGCAGGTCGAGCGCAGCGCCTGCCCGACCTGTGGTTCCTGCTCCGGCATGTTTACCGCCAACTCCATGAACTGCCTGACCGAAGCGCTGGGTCTGTCTCAGCCGGCCAATGGCTCTCTGCTGGCGACCCACGCCGATCGGGAGCAGTTGTTCAAGTCTGCCGGTCATCGTATCGTCGAGCTGACCAAGCGTTATTACGAGCAGGACGACGAATCTGCCCTGCCGCGCAATATCGCCACCAAGGCGGCGTTTGAAAACGCCATGGTGCTGGATGTAGCCATGGGCGGCTCTACCAATACCGTACTGCACCTGCTGGCCGCCGCCCACGAGGCCGGTGTCGACTTCACCATGACCGACATCGATGCCCTGTCGCGCAAGGTACCGCAGCTGTGCAAGGTGGCGCCGTCTACCCCTAAATACCACATGGAAGACGTGCACCGGGCTGGTGGCGTCATGGGTATCCTCGGCGAGCTGGACCGTGCCGGTCTGCTGCACACCGAGCTGCCTACCGTGTTGGGTATGACTCTGGCCGAACAGCTGGCCCAATACGACGTGATGGTGACCAAGGACGAAGCGGTGAAAACCATGTTCCGTGCCGGTCCTGCCGGTATTCGCACCACCAAGGCGTTCAGTCAGGATTGCCGCTGGCCGACCCTGGACGACGACCGCGCCGAAGGCTGTATCCGCAGCCTCGAGCACGCCTACAGTCAGGAAGGTGGTCTGGCGGTATTGTCCGGCAACCTGGCGGTAGACGGTTGTATCGTCAAGACCGCCGGTGTGTCCGACGATAACCTGGTGTTCCGTGGTCCTGCCCGTATCTATGAAAGTCAGGACACCGCCGTGGCCGGCATTCTGGGTGGCGAAGTGAAAGCCGGTGAAGTAGTGGTGATCCGCTACGAAGGCCCCAAAGGCGGCCCCGGCATGCAGGAAATGCTCTATCCCACCACCTACCTCAAGTCGATGGGCCTGGGCACCAAGTGTGCGCTGATCACCGACGGTCGCTTCTCCGGCGGCACCTCCGGCCTGTCCATCGGTCATGTCTCTCCCGAGGCGGCCAACGGCGGCACCATAGCGC
>JAAEZO010000107.1 GCA_018222825.1 Gammaproteobacteria bacterium | reverse complement strand
AGCTCGCAAAGTCTTCGACCGTTACCTGTCGTGCCTGGATACCGCTGAAATCATAACCCCGGCGTTCGCCCGCCGCCCGAGCCCGGCTGTCGGGTGCAGCGCCGCTGTGATAACCGAGAGTCCCCGCCGAGTCGATGGTGATCTCTATCCCCGCTCTCAATGCCTGCTGACGCAACACCGCTTCGGCAGTGGGCGAGCGGCAAATGTTGCCCATGCAGACTAGCAGTACACTGGGTTGCTTTTTATTGTTCACTGGATGCTCCCTTGATTCAGATATAACTTACCCGGCCCACCATGACGAATGACTATCCTTCAACGGGTTATCTGGCATTCTGGGCAAGTGACGGCATAAAAACAACCATACGGCAGGGCGCTCGCTGGTGATAGTCGCAAGGGAAAGCTGAAAAGAAAGTATCGAAGAGAAAGTTAATAGACCGTCGCTTGGGCCCGACAGCGGCTCACAGGACGTGAGCGCAGGCCGAAGCGACGGTGGTCAGCGGCTGAAGTTACAGCCCCAGTTTGTCAAACAGGCCCGGCAGTTTATCACCGAGCTTGTCGCCCAGTTTGTCACCTAGCTTTTCGTTCAGCTTGCGCTTGACCCGCTCGGCTTCCTTGTCGGCCTTTTCACGCAGGTAGAGATCGAACACCTGCTGCAGATCCAGGCTGTATTTCGGCTGTTGGTAGCTGCCGCTGATGCGTACCGGCAATATGATGTTCTTCAGCTCGCTCAGCTCTTCCCCGTCCTGGCCCTTGAGGCTGCCGACGATGGCGGTGTTGAGCAACACATCGAGCGACTCGTCCAGCAGCCTGGTTTCCCCCTCGCCGTCGATGCGCAGCAAGGGTGACGCCACGTGCAGGTTCTCGGTGCTTACCTTGCCTTTACCGATGGCAAAATCGGCGGTCAGGGCGCTGAAGTCGGTTTTCTCGACGGCCTCTTCCGCCGGCAGTGGTAGCCCCTTTACCTTGGCGTGGGCCCGACGGATCAGCGCCGCGATGTTCACCCCGTTCAGGGCGCCATCGGCCACCTTTAGTTCGCTGGTCCCCTTTACGCTGCGCTTGATGGCGTCGGCGGTCAGGCCACTACCAATAAGGTCAAACGATAAATCCGCCCGCCCCTCCAGGTAGTCGATGTCGGCTGCTGCCGTCAGCAGCTCACGGGCATTGACCCCGGTCAGCGTTTTCTGTACTTGAAAACGGACCGGATCGCTATTGACGTCCAGTTCGCCGCTGGCTTCAATCTTGCCTTCATATAGCCGGGCCTGCACCTGATCGAGCTTTACCTTGCCCTGATCGATGTTGATCCGGATATCAAGCTGCTCCAGCTCGATTCCCTGCACCAGCACCTTGTCGGCAGCCAGCTGACCCTTAACCTTGATACCCTTGAGCGCAGACAAGTCCGGTTCATCGGCCGCACTGGCAGAAGGCAGTGTCGACGCCGAGGCCGCCGCACTGACCGCCTGCTCATCGCCTGGTGCCGCGACCGATGTCGTACGCCATTCGGCCTGCAATGCATCCACATCCAGCAACGCGGTGTTCAGGTTAAAGCGCAATTCGGGAATCGCACTGTGGCGCACCGACAGTTCACCCGTCGCATCCAGTGAGCCCAGTTTCAGCGTGATGTCAGTGAATTCGGCCAGCTTGCGGTCGAGTTCATAGGCCAGGTTACCCTCCAGCCGCAGCTGCTTGGTACCGGGAATGGCACGGCCGGTGGCATCGAGGTCGAACTTGAGATCGTCCAGTCGCAGGCGGTCGAGTTCCGGCGCCAGCCACAACTGACCGGTGGCATCCATATTGGCCTGCACCTCGTCACTGAACAGATTGCCGGACAGGCTCAGGGGTACTGCCTTGCCGGGAGCAAACTCGTCGAGCTTGACGTTGACCCGATTAAGCCGCGTCAGGGTATTATTCGCTTCGTTCTGTACCACGATTTCGGCATCGACCACCCGAACACCGGCCAGGCTGATGCTCATCGGCTGACGAGATTCATCGGCAGCCGATGAGCTTTTGGCATCCGTTTCCGTCTGCTCATTCGAGCCGCTTGCGGTGGACAGGGTACGCAGATCGTCGATATTGCTGACGCCATCGGCGCGGGTGATCAGATGCAGACGCGCATTGGCCAGCACCGCTTCGCCGATCTCCAGCCGGTTATCGAACAGCGGCTTCAGCGCCACGTCCAGGCTGATTTCACCGGCAGACAGGGTGTTACCGGCGGCAAAGCCGGGCGGATTGAGCAAGGCGGTGTCGCTGAGGGTAAAGCCGATGGACGGAAAGAAGCGCCAGCTCAGATCACCGTTGATCACCAGGGTTCGGCCGGTTTTTTCCCGGGTCTGTTCAATCAACAGCCGTTTGACCCTGTCGGTGTCCACCACCTGCGTCAGAATCACCAGCGCCAACAGTAGCAACAGCAGCAGCGCCCCTAGGCCGTAGAGTAGTTTTTTCATTATTGTTATCCCGTGTTGGTATTCAGTCCTGATTGATGCGGCTGGCATCCGCGCCTTGCTGCGACTTGTACTTGGCGCTGGCGCGGCTCATGTAAGGCCGTTCGGCCGGACCCGACATGGTTTCGAAATTCAGCGCGCCAATCACCATACGTGGGCGCAGCGCCAACGGCAGTTTGCCGCTGTTGTAGAATTCCAGCACGATACGCCCGGACCAGCCCGGATCGATGCGGTGTGCCGTCACATGCACCATGAGTCCGAGCCGCGCCAGCGACGAGCGGCCGTCCAGCCAGCCGACAATGTTATCGGGCAGGGTGACAGATTCAAGTGTTACCGCCAGCGCCAGCTCGCCCGGATGCAGAAAGAAGGCTTCGCCATCGGGAATGACAATCTCGTCGCTCATCACCCGATTGATGGCCTCGGACACCTGGGCGCTGGGTCCGCTCAATTCGATATAGGGCGCGGTATGATCCTGAAACACGCGAAATTCGTTGCCCAGCAGCACATCGACACTAACGCCGCTAATCCGCTCCGGCTCCGGCTCGGGACTGATCTGGATAAGACCCTCGGCCAGATAACGCTTGATATCCCGGTCACAAAGACGCATGAAAACTCCTTAACTCAATGGTGATCCCACCACGGCAGCGACGGCCCTTGCCGTCTGGCGGCACGAACAACGCGCGCCTGCGTGGCAGTGATGCGATTAAACCTGCCGGGTATACAGGCGGGTGGGAATAATGTTGCCGCTAAAATAAAGCCCCGCCGCCACCCGGGCGGCGATGTTCAGATAACCCCGGGCCAGCGAGCCGTCGGGCTCGGCAATCAGCGTCGGCGTACCGTTATCCATATGCTGGCAGATACGCACATCCAGCGGTAACTGACCGAGCAGCGGTACCCGATGCTCGCCTGATATACGCTGGCCGCCACCTTCGCCAAACAGGGCTTCCTGGTGGCCGCACTGACTGCACTGGTGATAGCTCATGTTCTCCACCACCCCCAGTACCGGAATATTGACTTTCTGGAACATGCTGATGCCCTTGACCGCATCGGCCAACGCCACGTTCTGGGGTGTGGTCACCACCAGGGCACCGGTAGTCGGCACCTGCTGGGCAATGGTAATTTGAATGTCACCGGTGCCCGGCGGCAGATCCACCACCAGATAATCGAGCTCGCCCCAGCGAGTTTCGCGCAATATCTGCGCCAGCGCCTTGCTGGCCATGGGCCCACGCCAGACGGTGGCATCTTCGGCTCCCACCAGAAAACCGATGCTGTTGGCCTTGATGCCGTGCGCCGGCACCGGCGCCATGGTCTTGCCGTCATCGCTCTCGGGTTTGGCATTGCTGACGCCCAGCATCATCGGAATGGAAGGGCCATAGACATCCGCATCCAGTATGCCGACCCGGGCGCCGAGTCGGCTTAACGCCAGCGCCAGATTCACCGCAGTGGTGGACTTGCCTACCCCACCCTTGCCGGACGACACCGCGATGATATTACGTACCCCAGGCACGGCCTGGGCATCGTTGGCGCAGGCCAGAGTCGCTACATCGAGGCTCAACTGCCAGCGTACCGCGCGGGCACCACTCAGCCGGCACAAGTCGGCATCCAGGCTTTGCAATTCACTTTCCAGCCGATAATCGACGAAAGGCAGCATCAGCGACATCACCAGGGTGTCTTGCTCCCGGCTCATGCCACGAACAAAACCGGCACTCACCGGATCCTGCGCCCAGTGCGCGGGCTTGAATCTGGCCAGTCGGGCACTAATCTGTTCATTATTCATGCTGTATTACCTGCGGATGAATCTGTCCTGCACTCTACCAAAAAGCCTGCAGCGGCGAAACGCCGGGGCGAGGCTATATGCGGCCTGACAGACGATGAGGCGTCTTTTTTACTCCACCATCACTACAAGGTGCTCGCCGGGGCGATTTGGGCCGGAAAAAGCAGTCGAAGTGTGTATAACCGAAAAAAACTCGGGTAACATGCTCTGTCCCGTGTAATAGACTCAACAGAATGGAAATTATGGCTACCGAACCTCGTAAGATACTTGTCACCTGCGCCCTGCCCTATGCCAACGGTTCAATTCACCTTGGTCATATGCTGGAGCACATTCAGGCCGATATCTGGGTTCGTTATCAGCGAATGCGTGGCCATCAGGTTCATTTTATCTGTGCCGACGATGCACACGGCACCCCTATCATGCTCAAGGCTCAGCAATTGGGTGTCGATCCCGAGCAGATGATTGCCGCCGTGCAACAGGAGCATAAAGCCGACTTCGACCGCTTCAACATCGGCTTCGACAACTACCACTCGACTCACAGCAAAGAGAATCGCGACTTTGCCGAACTTATCTACGGTCGCCTCAAGAACAACGGATTTATCGAAAACCGCACCATTTCCCAGCTTTATGATCCGGAGCAGAACATGTTTCTGCCGGACCGCTTCGTCAAGGGCACCTGCCCCAGCTGCAAAGCCGAAGATCAGTACGGCGACAACTGCGAAGTGTGCGGTGCCACCTACAGCCCGGCCGAGCTGATTGATCCGCGCTCGGCGGTATCCGGCGCCACCCCGGTGATGAAAGACACCGAGCACTTCTTCTTCGATCTGCCCCAGTTTGGCGGCATGCTCAAGGCCTGGACCCGTTCCGGCGCCCTGCAGGAAGAAATGGCCAACAAGCTGGAAGAATGGTTCGAGTCCGGCCTGCACCAGTGGGACATTACCCGCGATGCGCCCTACTTCGGCTTTGAAATTCCCGGCGCCCCGGGCAAATACTTCTATGTGTGGCTGGATGCGCCCATCGGCTACATGGGTTCGTTCAAGAACTATTGCGACAAGCGTGGCGATCTGAGCTTCGACGAATACTGGAACAAGGACAGCAGCACCGAGCTGTATCACTTTATCGGCAAGGATATCGTCTACTTCCACAGCCTGTTCTGGCCCGCCATGCTGGAAGGCAGCGACTTCCGCAAGCCGACCAACATCTTCGTGCACGGTTATGTCACGGTGAACGGCGCCAAGATGTCCAAGTCCAAGGGCACCTTCATCAAGGCCGACACCTATCTCAACCACCTGGATCCCGAGTGCCTGCGTTATTACTACGCCGCCAAACTGTCCAGCCGCATCGACGATCTGGACTTGAACCTGGATGACTTCGTGGCCCGGGTAAACAGCGACGTGGTCAACAAGCTGGTCAACCTGGCCTCGCGCAACGCCGGCTTTATTGCCAAGCGCTTTAACGGCCAGCTGTCTGCCGACTGCGCCGAGCCCGAGCTGTATGCCGAGTTTGCCGCGGCCGCCGAGCGCATCGGTCAGTCTTTCGAACAGCGTGAATTCGGCCGTGCCATTCGCGAGATCATGGCGCTGGCCGACAAGGCCAACCGCTATGTGGATGACAAGGCCCCCTGGGTGCTGGCCAAGCAGGAAGGCAAAGACGCCGAGTTGCAGGCCGTGTGCTCCATGGGTCTGAACCTGTTCCGGGTATTGATGACCTACCTCAAGCCGGTGATGCCCAAGCTGACCGAACGCGCCGAGGCGTTCCTCAACTGCGAGCTGAGCTGGGATTCGGTCAACGAGCCGCTGCTCGCCCATGGCGTCAACAAGTTCAGCGCCCTGTTCAGCCGCATCGACGCCGACAAGGTGGCCGCCATGGTCGAAGCTTCCAAAGAAGATCTGGCCGCCGAGCAGGCCCAGGTCAAACAGGTTACCGGCCCGCTGGCTGATGACCCCATCGGTGACACTATCAGCTTCGACGACTTCGCCAAAGTGGATCTGCGCGTGGCGCTGATCAAGAAAGCCGAAGCCGTGCCCAAGGCCGAAAAGCTGCTGCGCCTCGAGCTGGATCTGGGTGGCGAAACCCGCCAGGTATTTGCCGGCATCAAGTCTGCCTACAACCCGGAAGATCTGGAAGGCAAGCTCACCGTCATGGTCGCCAACCTGGCGCCGCGCAAGATGCGCTTCGGCGTGAGTGAAGGCATGGTGCTGGCCGCCGGCCCCGGCGGCAAGGATCTGTGGATCCTCGAGCCCCACGACGGCGCCCAGCCCGGCATGCGGATCAAGTAAAAGCGGAAAGCGTTAATCTGAAAGTAGAAAGCCCGGCAATGCCGGGCTTTTGTTTGTCTGAAACCTGGGCCTGAATCCACATTCTCACCCGTCGCTCCGCGAAGGCTGAGGTCCATAGGCACTACAGCATATTGATGGTGTCGAGCACGAGCACTAGTTTCATTCCTGCACAGGAATAACCAAAGCGGCGCCATGTCTGCGCACCATATAAAAAGCCCGGCATTGCCGGGCTTTTTATTTCATACCTGACAGGGAAGCATCAACATTCGATGATGTTGACCGCCAGGCCGCCGCGGGCGGTTTCCTTGTATTTGGTTTTCATGTCCATGCCGGTTTCACGCATGGTCTTGATCACCTTGTCCAGCGACACCTTGTGCTCGCCGTCGCCGCGCAGGGCCAGGCGGCTGGCGTTGATGGCCTTGACCGAGCCCATGGCATTACGTTCGATACAGGGCACCTGCACCAAGCCACCTACCGGGTCACAGGTTAAGCCCAGATTGTGCTCCATGCCGATTTCGGCGGCGTTTTCCACATGTTCTATGGTGCCGCCCACCACGGCGGTCAGCGCCGCCGCCGCCATGGAGCAGGCCACGCCCACTTCGCCCTGGCAGCCCACTTCGGCGCCGGAGATGGAGGCGTTTTCCTTGTACAGAATGCCGATGGCGGCGGCGGTCAGAAAATACTGCACCAGCACGTCGTCATCCACCGGCTGCACGAACTTGTCGTAGTAATGCAGCACCGCCGGAATAATACCCGCGGCGCCGTTGGTGGGTGCCGTTACCACCCGGCCACCGGCGGCGTTTTCTTCGTTCACGGCCATCGCGAACAGGTCCACCCACTCCATCACGCTCAGCGGATCCTTGTTGTAGTGGGATTCGCTGTTCAACCGACGCAGCAAGGATGGCGCACGGCGACGAACCTTGAGGCCGCCGGGCAGTATGCCTTCGGTCTTGCAGCCGCGTTTTACGCAGGCCTGCATTACGCCCCACAGCTTGCGCAAGCCTTCGATCACCTCTTCTTCGCTGCGGTTGACCTTTTCATTGGCCATCATCAGGCTGCTGATCGACATGCCGTTTTCACGACACAGCTGCAATAACTGGTCACCGCTGTTAAAGGGAAACGGCGCCGGTTTGGCACTGGACTGCGCCGCGGCGCTGGCCTTGGTGTCGGCAAACTCTTCCGCCTTGACGATAAAGCCGCCACCGATGGAATAGTAGGACTGTTCGTACAAAAGCTGATCGCCTTCAAAGGCGCGGCAGCTCATGCCGTTGCTGTGCAGCGGAAGCGTCTTGCGACGATGAAAGACGATGGCGCCGCTACGCGGAAACGCCGCGCTGTGGCTCTGATTGAGCAGTATTTTCTGGCTGGACTCCACCTGCTCCAGAAAGCCCGGAATCATGTCTACGTCCACGCTTTCCGGATCGAAGCCGCCCAGCCCAAGAATCACCGCCTTGCCGGTACCATGACCCACACCGGTCTGGCCCAGCGAGCCAAACAGTTCCACTTCAACCCGGCTGGTGCGGGTAAGAATGCCCTGCTCGGCCATGGTTTGCACAAAGGCATGCGCCGCTCGCATGGGGCCAACGGTATGGGAAGAAGACGGGCCTATGCCAATACTGAACATATCGAACACGCTGATCATGGGAACACTCCAAAACACAACTGGGGCTGAACAGGACTCAAATGCTAGAGTCACTCAACTATTATTGAATGATTGTAGAATTATTTGAGAGCCAACCCAAACATATTTTGATGGCGGCAAAAATGAGTAAGCGGGATTTGTGATGAGGATCGCCGCTCAGCGGGCAATCTGGCGGGCAAACTGATGTATCACGGCGGCGGTAATGCCCCAGATCCAGACCCCGTGCCAGCGAATAAACACCACCCGGTGCCAGCGCCCCTGACGGCGCAGGCTGAACAGATGGTGATGACGCAGGTCCAGCACATAGTCCAGCGGCACTCGAAACAGCTCTTCGACCTCGGCCGGATTCAAAATAAAATCCGGCTGCCCTTCTATTACGCCGACGAAGGGCGTCAATGCAAAGCCCGACACCGTGTGCTGGGCCCGCAGCCGGGCCAGCTGACGGCATCGCTCCGGCGCCAGCCCGATTTCTTCAAAGCTTTCACGCAGCGCCGTGTGCCACAGGCTGGCGTCGGTGCTGTCTGCCCGCCCCCCGGGAAAACTGACCTGCCCCGGATGCTGGCGCAAGTGGCGGCTGCGGCGGGTCAACACCAGCTCCAGCCCCTGCTCCGCCTGCAACAACGGCACCAGCACCGCCGCCGGAAAGGCGTGATCCGGCAGATGCGGATCCGGCTGTGGCGGCAGCAGCGTGATGCGGGTTTCCAGCTCGTTCAGGGTCACAGGGCTTCCAGTACCGGCAGAATCTTGCCCAGCTTGTCGAACAGCTCCTGATACTCGTCGGCGGCCTGCGAGTCGGCCACCACGCCGCCACCGGCCCAGCAATACAGCTCGTTCTGCTCCGCCAGCAGGGTACGAATGGTGATGCTGGTGTCCATGCGGCCGTGGGCACTGAGATAGCCGATGCTGCCGCAGTAGCCGTGGCGCCGGTGCGGCTCCAACTCTTCGATGATCTCCATCGCCCGCACCTTGGGCGCGCCGGTAATGGAGCCACCGGGAAAGGTCGCCGCCAGCAGGTCAGAGCCATCCAGCTGCGCGCTCAGCTCACCGGTGATGGTCGACACTAGGTGATGCACCGCCGGAAACGATTCGATGGCAAACAGCGACGGCACCTTGACCGAGCCCGGCACACAGACCCGGCCGATGTCGTTGCGCAGCAAATCCACAATCATCAGGTTCTCGGCCCTGTCTTTCGGCGCATCAAGCAGATCCTGCGCCAGCCGCTGGTCTTCAACCTCGCTGGCACCGCGGGGCCGGGTACCCTTGATCGGCTTGGTTTCGACCCGTCGGCCGTCGAGGGCGATAAACCGCTCCGGCGACAGGCTCAGCACCTGGCTGTCGGGCAGTTGCAGAAAAGCGGAGAAAGGCGCACGGTTGTGCTCGCTCAGGTGGCGATAGGCCTGCCAGGCATCGCCTCTGAAGGGCGCGTTGAAGCGCATGGTGAGGTTTATCTGGTAGCAGTCGCCGGCCTGCAGATACTGCTGTACCCGATCAAAGGCGGCTTCGTATTCGGCGGCGGTGCGGTTGGCCTGCCAACTGCCCGCCAGCTTAAAAGCTACCGGGCTTGCCGCCTGCTGTGCCTGCCACCAGGCCAGGCGTGCGGCCAAAGCCTGCTCGTCGCCCAGTACCAGCAGATGCGCCTGTTCGGCTTCACGGTCGATGACCCAGGCCCAGTCGACAATAGCCACCGCCATGTCGG
>JAAEZO010000106.1 GCA_018222825.1 Gammaproteobacteria bacterium | reverse complement strand
TGGTGATCAACGGTTACGAAGTGGGCGGTGGCTCGGTGCGTATCCACAACAACGAAATGCAGCAAACCGTGTTCCGTCTGCTCGGCATCAATGCCGACGAGCAGCAGGAGAAGTTCGGCTTCCTGCTCGACGCGCTGAAGTACGGCACTCCGCCGCACGCCGGTCTGGCCTTTGGTCTGGATCGTCTGGTGATGCTGCTGACCGGCACCGACAATATTCGCGACGTGATTGCCTTCCCCAAAACCACCACTGCTTCCTGCCTGTTGACCGATGCGCCCAGCCTCGCCAACCCGGATTCACTGGTAGAACTGGCCATTCGCACCGAATTGCCGGCAGCCAAAGCAGCTCAATCCGCAGACAAGGCAGACAGCTAAGCCATGGCCCACAAGCACCCGGAATCGGTGCTGATCCTCATTCATACCAAGGATCAGGTACTGTTACTGCAACGTCAGGACAATTCGGATTTCTGGCAGTCGGTCACCGGCAGCCTGGAAGTGGGGGAAACCCGCTTCCAGGCGGCAGAGCGCGAACTGGAAGAGGAAACCGGACTGCGGCTGAACAACTGCTTGCAGCTGGTGGAAACCGGACACCGGGTGCGCTTTGAAATCTACCCCCGCTGGCGGCATCGTTATCGCCCGGGGGTGACCCATAACTGGGAATACGAATTTTACCTTGAACTGCCGAGCCCGCAGCAAGTATGCCTGACCGAGCATCTTTCCCAATGCTGGCTGCCACTGGCAGAGGCCCGGGACAAGGCCAGTTCCTGGACCAACAAGCTGGCCATCGACCGGCTGATACAACGCAAGCACTCATGCAAGAATTAGGGAGACGAGACTGATGGCAGGTCATAGTAAATGGGCCAATATCAAGCATCGCAAGGCGGCACAGGATGCCAAACGCGGCAAAATCTTCACCAAGCTGATTCGTGAGCTGACCACGGCCGCCCGCGAAGGCGGCTCGGATCCGTCGGCCAACCCGAGGTTGCGCGCGGCCATCGACAAGGCGCTGTCCAACAACATGACCCGCGACACCGTGGACCGGGCCGTGAAGCGCGGCGCCGGCGAGCTGGACGGCCAGGTGCTGGAAACCATTATCTACGAAGGCTACGGCCCGGGCGGCACCGCCGTGATGGTGGAATGCATGACCGACAACCGTAACCGTACCGTGTCCGACGTGCGTCATGCCTTTACCAAGAACGGCGGCAACTTGGGCACCGACGGCTCGGTGGCCTATCTGTTCGAGAAGAAGGGCGTGATCAGTTATGCCAACGCCGACGAAGAAACGGTAATGGAAGCAGCACTCGAAGCCGGTGCCGACGATGTGGTGGTGAACGACGATGGCTCCATCGACGTGTATACCCAGTGGGACGAATTCGGCAGCGTCAAGGACGCACTCGATGCCGGTGGTCTGGAGGCCGAAAACGCCGAAGTGACCATGATCCCCTCGACCAGTGCCGAACTGGACGAAGAGACGGCACCCAGATTCATGCGCCTTATCGACATGCTGGAAGATGCCGACGACGTGCAGGAGGTTTACCACAATGGCGAAATCTCCGACGAACTGGCGGAAAAGCTGTAAACGCAGCTGAATGTTTAAACGCAGGGCCGAATTTATTCGGCCTGTTTTTTTTAAAGGCCCGCTGTAATGGGGCTTCGTGAGCGTTTGTTTATGGCCATTATTCTGGGAATCGATCCCGGCTCGCGCATTACCGGCTACGGCGTAGTACGTCAGAGCGGTAATAAAATGGAATATCTGGGCTCGGGCTGCATTCGCATGACCGACACCGAGCTGGCGCCGCGACTCAAGAAAATCTATGACGGTGTCAGCGAAATCATCCTGCAGTTTCAGCCCGACCTGTTTGCCATCGAGCAGGTATTCATGGCCCGCAATCCGGACTCGGCGCTCAAGCTGGGTCAGGCTCGGGGGGCGGCCATCGTTGCCGCCGCCAACGGTGGGCTGGAGGTGGCGGAGTATTCGGCCCGGCAAATCAAGCAGGCGGTGGTGGGGCATGGCGGCGCCGACAAGGCCCAGGTGCAACACATGGTAGTGAAGCTGTTGAGTCTGCCCGGCACCCCCCAGGCCGACGCCGCCGATGCCCTGGCGGTGGCCCTGTGTCACGGCAATACCCGCCAGAGTCTGATCAGCATGGCCGGTCAGGTTCGGGGTACGGTCAGGGGGCGGATGCGGTGATATCAAGGAGTCGCAGGGTCGAATGTATTCGGCCGCTCTAGCCCGAACATCACGGCCATCGGTCGATTGACATCGACCCTGCGGCTCATACATCGCGGCTCACCGAAAATCTGTTCGACTGGATATCCATCCAGTTATTCATTATTCTTGGCGCAACTCAGATTGGTTAGCGGGGATCCCCAGTGATAGGTCGGTTGAAAGGTATTATCAGCGAAAAACAGGCGCCGGAAATTCTGCTGGATGTCGGCGGAGTCGGCTATGAAGTGACGTTGCCGATGAGCTGTTTCTACGAGCTGCCCAATATCGGCGAGGCGGCCACCATACTGACGCATTTCGTGGTGCGTGAAGACGCCCAGCTGCTGTTCGGCTTTAATACCAAAACCGAGCGTGCGCTGTTTCGCGAGCTGATCAAGACCAACGGCGTGGGTCCCAAGCTGGCGCTGGCCATTCTTTCCGGCATGACCGCCGATCAGTTTATCTATAACGTCGAGCAGGGCGAAATCGGCGCCCTGGTCAAGTTGCCCGGCGTGGGCAAGAAGACCGCCGAGCGGCTGATCGTGGAAATGCGCGACCGGCTCAAGGGCTTTGGCGGCTACGACCTGTTCAATCCGGCGCCCGAAGGCATGGGCTCTGCCGCCAGCGTGGCCGACAACGCGCGTGACGAGGCGATGGCCGCCCTGCAGGCGCTGGGCTACAAGGCCAATCAGGCCGAACAGCTGGTCAAGAAAATCGCCAAGCCGGGGCTGGATGCGGAACAGCTGATCCGTGAAGCCCTGCGCAGCATGGTGTAAGGCATGATAGAAGCGGATCGTTTTATCAATCCCGCGCCCCAGCGGGAAGAAGAAGTCATCGACCGGGCCATTCGGCCCAAGGCGCTGGCCGATTATCGCGGTCAGGATCATGTGCGCAGCCAGATGGAAATTTTCATCGAGGCCGCTCGCCGGCGGGAAGAAGCGCTCGATCACCTGCTGATCTTCGGCCCGCCGGGGCTGGGCAAGACCACGCTGGCCAACATCGTGGCCAACGAGATGGGCGTCAGCATCAAGACCACCTCGGGCCCGGTGCTGGAAAAGGCCGGCGATCTGGCGGCCATGCTCACCAATCTCGAGCCGGGAGATGTGCTCTTTATCGATGAAATTCACCGCCTGAGCCCGGTGGTGGAAGAGATTCTCTATCCGGCGATGGAAGACTATCAGCTCGATATCATGATTGGTGAAGGGCCCGCCGCGCGCTCCATCAAGCTGGAACTGCCGCCCTTCACGCTGGTGGGTGCGACCACGCGGGCCGGCTCGCTGACCTCGCCGTTGCGAGATCGTTTCGGCATCGTGCAGCGGCTGGAGTTCTATCAGGTGGGAGATCTGGCCCACATCATCAGCCGCAGCGCCGACAAGCTGGGCCTGACCATCAACGACGACGGCGCCTTTGAAATGGCGCGCCGGGCCCGGGGAACGCCGCGTATTGCCAACCGGCTGCTGCGCCGGGTGCGCGACTTTGCCGAGGTGAAAGGCAGCGGTGACATCGATGCCACCATTGCCGCCCAGGCGCTGGATATGCTGGATGTGGACAAGCAGGGCTTCGACTACATGGACCGCAAGCTGCTGACGGCGGTATTGGACAAGTTCATGGGCGGCCCGGTGGGGCTCGACAACCTGGCGGCGGCCATCGGCGAAGAAAAGGAAACCATAGAGGACGTGATTGAGCCCTACCTTATTCAGCAGGGCTTTCTGCAGCGTACCCCTCGTGGCCGCATCGCTACCCCCCGTGCCTATCTGCACTTCGGTTTCGATTTGCCGGAATCCAGATTAGGAGAATAAAGCCGGTTTGCGGTAGCTGCTGCTTTAGCTGGCAGGCTCCGCGAAGCAGGGCGATACCGACCACCGAGTCTGCAGGTCATGCGCCTTGTCTGAACATTTCCGATGCGCTTACATTTTGCGCCGCATAAATGGGCGCCTACGGAAACACACGCGGGGCACTGTTGCCTGTAGATGGTATGAGTTACGGATCACAACGTTGCCGCCTCACGCCTTTTTCCTGTCATCGCCTGTCGTGCTCTAAAAGCACTCCCTTCTTTCCTAAATTTGACTCAGGTATAGTAACGCCATCTTTTTAGCCCCTATGGCTGAGCGAATGACGTCTAATACAAGCTTCGACTGGCCGGTGCGTATCTATTACGAAGATACCGATGCCGGTGGTATTGTTTATAACGCTAATTATCTGAAATTCATGGAAAGAGCACGCACCGAATGGTTGCGCAGCTTAGGCGTCGAGCAAGACACGCTGCTCGAGCAGGGGGTGGCCTTCGTGGTGCGACGGGTAGAGATGGATCTTCGCAAACCGGCGCGTTTCAATGATGCATTAAAAGTCACCGTGACGGTGAAATTACTGAAACGTGCCTCTATTGTATTTGAACAGGAAATTCTGGATGATGCCGGCCTTTCGCTGGTTCGGGGAATGGTGCAGATTGCTTGCGTCAAAATTCCTCATATGAAACCCTTTGCTATTCCTGAGCCGCTGATGGGAGTATTGTCAGGTGCACGCTGAAATATCGTTTTTAGGTCTGTTTTTACAAGCCAGCTTGCTGGTAAAACTGGTGATGCTGCTACTGATGGGCATGTCTATTCTGTCCTGGGCGATGATCATCAACCGGCGCAAAATTCTGACCACCGCCCAGAGCGACTCTGCGCAGTTTGAAGACAAGTTCTGGTCCGGCTCCGATCTGAGCCGCCTGTATCACGAGAGTAATGCCCGCCGTGACAACCTGGCCGGCATGGAGCAGATTTTTTACGCCGGCTTCAAGGAATTCGTGCGGCTGCAAAAGCAGGGTCGCTCGCAGGAGAGCATGCTCGAAGGCACCTATCGCACCATGCGCGTGGCGCTGTCGCGGGAAGTGGATCGCCTCGAGACCAATCTGTCGATGCTGGCGACCATCGGCTCTATCAGCCCCTATATCGGTCTGTTTGGTACCGTCTGGGGCATCATGAATGCCTTTATCGCCCTGGCGGAAGTGCAACAGGCCACGCTGTCGATGGTGGCACCGGGTATTGCCGAGGCGCTTATCGCCACGGCTCTGGGTCTGTTTGCGGCCATTCCGGCGGTTATCGCCTATAACCGGTTCAGCTATCAGGTTGAGCGGCAGGAAAACCATCTGGCCAATTTCATGGATGAGTTTTCTACCATTCTCAACCGCCAGGTGGCGGCGGGTAGTCACTGATGCACGGTTATCAACGCAGGCGTCGTAAACGCGTTGCCGAGATCAACGTGGTGCCTTATATCGATGTCATGCTGGTGCTGCTGATTATCTTCATGGCGACCGCGCCGGTGATCACCCAGGGCGTCAAGGTAGACTTGCCGCAGGCCGAAGCGGAAATGATGCCGGAAGACAGCGATAAACCGCTGGTGGCCTCTATCGATGCCGAGGGACGTTACTTCCTCGATATCGGTGAAAACCGGGACGAAGCGGTGGATTTGCTGGCGCTGGCGGATATGGTGCAGGCTCAGCTAAGAACCACCCCCAAGGCACCGGTGGTGGTGAAAGGCGACGCCAACGTACGTTATGACGCCGTCATCCAGTTGATGGCCACGCTGAAGGCGGCCGGCGTGCCGACCGTTGGCCTGATGACTCAACCGGAGCAGTAGCGGACTCATGACGGAGCAAGGCGGTATTCGCAAATCGTTATTGGTTTCGCTGGCGTTGCATCTGCTGATTGGCGTGGTGTTACTGGTCGGAATCGATTTTAGTGCGCCCAAGCGGCCTGCTCAGGCGGTGTCGATCATCGAAGCCACCATGATTGATGATGGCATGGTGGCGGCTCAGGCCGAGCGCCTGGCCGAGATGCAGGCGAAGCAGGAGCGGGCGAGGGCCGCAGAGCAGGCCAGTGCCGAGGCCGAGCAGAAAGCGGCCGAGGAGGCTGAGCGACTGGCCGAACAGCAGCAGGCAGCCGCCGAGGCCAGGCGTGTTGCCGAGCAACAGCAGGCATTGGCCGCCCAGCAGGCCAAGGCCGAAAATGAACGGCAACAGGTTATAGAACAAGAGCGCAAGGCCCAGGCAGCCCAGAAGGCGGCCGAGGCGAAGAAACAGGCAGAAGCCAAGGCCGCCGAAGCAAAAGCCGCTGCGGCAGCGAAAGCGGCGGCAGAAGCCAAGGCACTGGCGGCCAAGAAGCAGGCCGAAGCCGAAGCGAAGAAACAGGCCGATGCCAAGGCGGCGGAGGCGAAGAAACAGGCTGAGGCCAAGGCTGCGGAAGCGAAGAAACAGGCCGATGCCAAGGCGGCGGAAGCGAAGAAGCAGGCCGATGCCAAGGCGGCGGAAGCGAAGAAGCAGGCCGATGCCAAGGCGGCGGAAGCGAAGAAGCAGGCCGATGCCAAGGCGGCGGAAGCGAAGAAGCAGGCCGATGCCAAGGCGGCGGAAGCGAAGAAACAGGCCGACGCCAAGGCGGCGGAAGCGAAGAAGAACGCCGAAGCCGAGCAGGCGCTGAAGGATCTGGAAGCTCTGATGGGATCGGAAGCAGGGGGAGCCACGTCTTCGCCTGCGGCTTCCAAGGGCGACTTTGATCGTCAGGTTGCTCTGATCGTATCGGCGGTTAAAAGAAATTGGCTGGTCAGTTCGACAATGATAGGCAAGAGATGTGTTATTAATATTCGAGTGGCTTCTGATGGCTTGATACTCAAGGTAGGAGAAGGCAGGGGGGATCGGGCAGTCTGCCAATCTGCGGCCATTGCGATTCGTAAAACCGGTACTCTGCCTATGCCCAAGGATCCCGTTCTGAACAAGCGCTTTCAGGACATCAATATTGAACTGATTCCGGAGTAAACGATGACAAAACGATGGATATGGTTATGGTTGCCGCTGATGCTGCTTGCAGGTCGGGCACAAGCGGCACTGGATATCGTGATTACCGGCGGCATCGACAGTGCACGTCCGGTGGCGGTAGTGCCGTTTAAATGGACCGGTGGCGGTGCTGCTCCCCAGGATCTGGCCGAGGTGATTGGCAACGATCTGCGCAACAGTGGCATGTTTCGTCCGCTGGATCGCAATCGTCTGCCCCAGCAGGTAGCCAGCGCTGCCGACCTGAATGCGACCCTGTGGAGTCCGCATCAGGTCGAAGCCGTGCTGGTGGGCTCCATCGAGCCGGCCGGTGGCAACCAGTACCGTATCAGTTTTGAGCTGGCGGATGTGTTGGGTCAAAACGGTGCTCAGTTGCTGGAAAGCCGCAGCGCCACCGTACCCGCGGCCCAGCTGCGCCAGTATGCGCATCGGGTTGCCGATATCGTGTTTGAAAAGCTGACCGGCATCAAGGGCGCCTTTCTGACCCGTCTTGCCTATGTCAATGTGCAGCACGGCGCCCAGTATCCCTATCAGCTGATGATCGCTGACTACGACGGCTTTAATGAGCAGGTGCTGTTACGCTCGCGCGAGCCGCTGATGTCACCGGCCTGGTCGCCGGACGGACGCAAGCTGGCGTATGTATCGTTCGAGAACAAGAAAGCCGAAATCGTGGTGCAGGATATATACAGTCAGCAGCGTCAGGTGGTCAGCTCTCAGCCGGGTATCAACGGTGCGCCCCAGTGGTCACCGGATGGTAGCAAACTGGCACTGGTACTGTCGCGTGACGGCCAGCCGGAAATCTATGTGCTCAACCTGTCCAGTCGGCAGTTGAGCCGGGTGACCAATAATCGCACCATAGATACCGAGCCGAGCTGGGCGGCCGATGGCAAGGCCCTTTATTTTGTGTCCGAGCGGGGCGGTCGTCCCCAGGTGTATCGAGCCGATTTGAACACTGGCGATACGCGTCGCGTCACCTTTCAGGGTGATACTAATTTAGGTCCCCGTGTGACCAATGACGGCAACAGCATGGTGCTGGTCAGCCGTTCACAGGGACAATACCGAATTGCTCGTCAGGAGCTGGATGGAGGTCAACTGCAGGTGTTAACAGAAACCCAGCTGGATGAATCGCCAAGCCCTGCACCTAACGGCACTATGATCATCTATAGTACCACCTATCAGGGGCGCCAGGTGCTGTCTCTGGTGTCTATGGATGGTCGTTTTAAGGCCAGGCTGCCCGCACGAAGTGGTGATGTTCGTGCACCGGCATGGTCACCATATCTCAATTGATCCAACGTGATTTCTAAGGAAATACAATGCAAATGAAAAAACTGCTTCAGAGTCTGGCCGTTGCTCTTCCGATGTTGACCCTGGCGGCATGTAGCTCTACTACCGACTCTGATGCGATGACCGGTACCGACGGCAGCTATCAGAACGGTGGCGCTCAGACTGGTGGTGCGGGTGGTGCCCTGTCGGCCGAAGAGCAGATGCGTCAGCAGTACGAAGCGCTGCGTCGCGAGAACGTGATTTTCTTCGAATTCGATCAGGACGAAGTGACTGGCCATTACGCCCAGGTACTGGAAGCGCATGCCAGCTTCTTGCGTTCCAACCCGTCTGTCAGCATTCTGGTAGAAGGTCATGCGGATGAGCGCGGTACTCCCGAGTACAACATCGCTCTGGGTGAGCGTCGTGCCAAGGCTGTGACCAGCTACCTGCAGAGCCTGGGTGTGAGCGGCTCCCAGCTGGCTATCGTCAGCTACGGTGAAGAAAAGCCGGCCGATACTTCTCATACCGAGTCTGCGTTTTCTCAGAACCGCCGTGCGGTTCTGGTCTACTAAGGTTTAATTCGACGTTATGAAATTTAAATTAGCGGCCATTTCGATGGCCGCTGTTTTATCCACATCAAGCTGGGCACAGGCACCTGTGAGCAGTGTGGGTAGCAGCGGTTCCGTCAATGATCGCCTGGCTGAGCTGGAAAGGGCCTTCAGCGCCAGAAGCCAGGCCCAAATCGATCAGCAGCGACAGTTAAACGCCGTGCAGCAAGAGGTGAGTGAACTGCGTGGTCTGCTGGAAGAGCAGAGTTATCGTCTGGAGCAGGTGATAGAACGCCAGCGTGCTTTGCTGATGGCACAGCAGGACGCGGCCGAGAAGCCCCAGCAGGCGGCTCCGGCGGCTCAGTCTGGTGCAGAGAGTGCCGAATCCCCGCAGAGCAAGGCGTCCGCCACACCGGCCAGCGGTGATGAACAGGCGGCCTACGATAATGCGGTGAATCTGGTGTTGCAGGATAAAGACTACGATGCAGCCATTCCTGCCTTTGCCCGTTTTATCACCCAGTATCCGCAATCCAGCTATGTGCCCAATGCCCATTACTGGTTGGGGCAGCTGTTGTTCACCCAAAAGCGGTTTGACCAGGCCAAGGCGCAGTTTGCCCGGGTGGTAGAAGCCTACCAGACCTCCAACAAGCGAGCAGACTCGCTGCTGAAGCTGGGGCTGATCGCCCGGGAACAAAACGATAATGCACAAGCCAAGCAGTATTTTGAACAGGTGGTAAAAGAATACGGCAACACCGGTGCGGCACGGCTGGCTCAGGAAAACCTCAACGGCCTCTGAATCGGGGTCTGAGTTGTCGATTTTTTGAGAGAGTCGCTTGTTCCTTAATCAAGCAGAATAAAATGATGATTTAGCTGTTGCGCCATAAAATTAAATCCGTATTATAGGCCGCCGTTGGCAGGGTGCTTTAGCAACCCCGCCGAACGGGTCGTTAGCTCAGTTGGTAGAGCAGTTGACTTTTAATCAATTGGTCGCAGGTTCGAATCCCGCACGACCCACCA
>JAAEZO010000105.1 GCA_018222825.1 Gammaproteobacteria bacterium | reverse complement strand
GTCTGGGCATGATGCGGATGGTAAAACGGCAGATGATAACGGCTGCGGCTGTCGGACAGCCGAATCGAGGCCGGTGCTTTGCCCCTCAGCCTCGCCCATAGCCCCAGCGGTTTGCGCCGGTGCAGCCGAGCCTCCAGTTCCATGGTGTCCACCACCGGAAACTCGATGCCTTCGTTCAGCCGTGCCTTCAGCGCCCGATCCAGAAAACCGCGTTCAATGGTTCTGTGATGCACCACCACCACCCGCCCGGCCAGGGCGGTGAGCAAGTCGTCCAGCACCAGCAACAGATCCGGCGCCGCCTTCACCTCGGAATGGGTGATACCGTGAATCACCACCGACTCTTCCGCCATCGGCTTGTGAGGATTCAGAATCCAGTGTCTGGCTTCCCGGCAGCGAATACGCTGTAAATCGAACGGCACCAGGCCGATGCTGACGATGGCGTCTTTTTTTGGGTTGAGTCCGGTAGTCTCGAAGTCCAGCGCTACAAAGGGCACCTCATTCAGCGGCGTCTGTGCATCGACGGCGCCGGCGCGATAAAACCGTTCCAGCCGATAATCTCGCGCATGGCGGGCCAGCTCGCCAAACAGCGTCTGCCAGTCCGGCGTTTCTGCATTCGGCCTGATATCGTCGGGTCTTAAATAAAACATGTTGTTTCCTTAGCTCCGATTCGGCTGATAGCGAAACTTCAGAAACTTCTGCGCATGACTCAGGATCTGAAAGGCATCCTTCAGGTTGCGGCGCTCGAAGTCCGACAGATTCTCGGGCTCGATATTGTTGTCCGGATCGGAGCCCGCCTCCACATCCAGCGCCTGGTGACGAATGCGCACCGTGGCGATAAATTCCATGGCATCGCGCAAGTCCGGCCCTCGCCCCTTGGGCAGTATGTTCGACTCGATCACATCGTTCAGCCGGTCGAAGGAATTGTGCGCCTTGGAGCCGACCGCCAGCGCATGCACCCGGATCAGATCCGCCAGTGGTGCCGTGCCCCGCCGCTTGAGATTGATGGAATTGTTATGCTTGCCGTCCTGCTCCATCACGAATTCCTTGAAGAAACCGAGTGGCGGCGTACGCCCCAGGGCGTTGCGCGCCATGCTGGCCAGAAACCGCGGGCTACGCTGGGCACGGCGCGAGATCAGGGCATTCAATTGATCGGCCCACTCGATTTTGCCGTAGACCCCGTCCAGGTCGAAGAAAATGGAACTGTTGAGCAAGGTTTGCGGGTTGGGATTATCAATCCAGTCGCTGAAACACTGTTCCCACTGACGGCGGGTTTTCTGCCACTCCACATTGGTGGCCATGATGCCCCCGGTGCAGTAGCTGTAGCCACAGGCGGCCAGACCGTCGCAGACCCGCTTGGCCAGGGCGGCAAAGTAGGGACCGTGCTGAGCGGCGTCATAACGGTTATCGAGAATAATGGCGTTGTCCTGATCGGTCACAATCAGCTGCTCGTCCCGCGCCATCGATCCCAGCGCCAGAAAACAGTAAGGCACCGGCGGCGGGCCCAACTCGGCCTCGGCCAGCTCCAGCAGTCGCTGCTTGAAGCTGCGACCGATGCCGGCCATGGCGGTACCAATCATCTGCGAGTTGGCATCTTCGTTCACCATGCGCACAAAGCAGGCCTTCACATCGTCGGCAATGGCGGCAAGCTCGTCGGCATTTTGTGCCCTGAAAATATGCCGTACCACAAAGAGGCTGTTACGCGATTCGTGACGCATTACGTCCGATAGTGCAATCACCCCTATCGGCTTGCCCTTGTGCAAAATGGGCAGGTGATGCAGGTTGTAACGCAGCATGATCAGCATGGCTTCAAACACGAACTGGCCGCTTTCCAGCGCCAGCAAGTCCAGCGACATCACCTCTTCGACCCGGGTCTCGACCGGCAACCCTTCCGCCAGTACCCGAGTACGCAAATCCCTGTCGGTCAGAATGCCGGCCACCGGCTCATCCTCCGACTCGGGGCTGGAATTCAGCACCAGAATGGAAGAGACACCTTCTTCGGTCATTTTCTTCGCGGCTTCTAACACCGATGCCGACAGCGAAATGGTGACCGGCTCGCGCGAGATCAGCTCCCGCACCGTCGAGGTCAGCAGTTCATCGCCTCCGTCCTGCCGGGAAACCGCCTGCCGCAACCGGGTTCTGTCTTCCACTTCCACGAAATCGGCAAATGACTCAAAGCCTTCGTAGAGTTCATTGAACAGCGCCTCGGGCAGACAATACACCAGGGTATCTTCCAGCGCGGTGGCCGACATTCGCACCCGGTTGTTCATCAGCAGTCCCATCTGGCCGAACAGGCTGCCCTCGCTCAACCGGTTATGCAGCTCGCCGCTACGCCGGTGCATCTCCACCGCCCCGCTGCGGATCAAAAACAGATCATGCACCCGATCCCCGTAATTCAGGATCACGGTGCCGGCCCGGTAATAGGCAATTTCGATCTGCCCGGCGATATGTGCCAGGGTGTGTTCCTCCAGCATATCGAAGGGGGGGAAACGGCGAATAAACCCCAGTATTTCCAGTTGCTCAGCTTCCATAACCAGACTCACTCAATACAAAAAACGAAAAAGGCAGACGGGATGCCCCCGCCTGCCTTGTACCATCTATATCACAGGGTAGCGTCGTGCTCAGCTACCGCGAGGCTCCGATGCCAGCCCCTTGATCAGGGACACACAAGATACCAGCAACACTATGGTGAACGGGAACCCGGTAGACACCGCCATGGCCTGCAGGGCGGCCAGACCACCGCCCAGTATCAGGGCAATGGCCACCAGTCCTTCAAAGGTACACCAGAACACCCGCTGGGGCTTGGGCGAGTTGATCTTGCCGCCGGAAGCGATGGTGTCGATAACCAGCGAGCCGGAATCGGACGAGGTTACGAAGAACACCACCACCAGAATGATACCGATGAACGACGTGATCTGCGCCAGCGGCAGGGCATCCAGCATGATGAACAGCTGCAATGGCACCGCAGCTTCGGTCACCGCCTGATAGCCGTCGTTCACCAGTTGGCTGATGGCGGTACCGCCAAAGGCGGTCATCCACAGCACGCAGGCGGTCGAGGGCACCAGCAGTACCGACACCAGAAACTCACGTACGGTGCGGCCACGGGATACCCGCGCAATAAACATGCCGACAAACGGAGACCAGGAAATCCACCAGGCCCAGTAGAAGGCGGTCCAGCCCTGGGAATAGTTGGCATCTTCACGCTCGAACGGCATCGACAACGCCGGCAGATGTTCCAGATAAGAAACCATGTTGTTGAAGAAACCACTCAGGATCAGCAGCGTCGGTCCGACGATGATCACGAACAGCAGCAGCAGGGCTGCCAGCGCCATGTTGATCTCGGACAGTCGCTTCACACCCGCATCCAGCCCCGCCAGTACCGACACCATGGCGATACCGGTAATGATAATTACCAGCACGATTTCAGTCGTGGTGCCCATCGGCAGACCAAACAGATAATTCAGACCGGCACTGGCCTGGGAAGCTCCGAAGCCCAGCGAGGTTGCCAGACCGAACAGGGTCGCGACCACCGCCAGAATATCGATAAGGTGACCCGGCCAGCCCCAGACTCGCTCACCCAGCAGCGGATAAAACACCGAACGCACCGTCAGTGGCAGCCCCTTGTTGAAGGAGAAAATCGCCAGACCCAGTGCCAGTACCGCATAAATCGCCCAGGGGTGCAGCGCCCAGTGATAAATGGTGGCCGCCATACCCAGACTTCTGGCCGCGTCGGCATCGCCCATTGCGGCCCCCAGCGGTGCCCAGTCGGTACGAACGCCGTTTTCGACGCTGATACCACCGAACGAAGAACCGAAATGAGACAGCGGTTCGGATACCCCGTAAAACATCAAACCGATACCCATGCCGGCGGCAAACAGCATGGAGAACCAGCCGATATAGGTAAAGTCAGGGGTAGCTTCGGTGCCGCCAATCCGCACCTTGCCGAGGGGAGACACAATCAGCCCCAGGCACACCAGCACGAAAATGTTGCCGGAGGCAAGAAAGAACCAGTCAAGGTTGGAGGTCAGCCAGCCGCGCAGGTCGCCGAACAACGGCGCTACCTGATTCTGAAACGCCAGTGTCATAAATACGAAAGCGACGATGGCCAGGCCGGAGATCATGAACACCCGGTTATGGATATCCAATCCGAAGGGGCCTATCTGCATGGCAATGTTGTCCTGCCCTACCTGATAGTCGGTGTTGATGGGGTTCACCTTGCCTTCCGGGGCGATCACATCATGATTGTCTTTATCTGTCATTGCTCAGATCCCTTGCACCCTAAATAATTAGAGCTGTAATGAAACACTCGGTAAAGTTAACACAAAAAGCCCGGCAACTGCTTGAATACAGGTCTGAACGGCTACTTTACAATCATTATGAAGCTAAAAATAACACCGACCGGCGACTGCGCCAGCCTGGTGACCGTCGCCAAACGCGCCTGTTATAACACACTAACTACCTCAGAATAGCCAAGAAAAGGCACCCTATGGAGCCGGCATCGCAGAATTAAGCAAGATGTCATACAGCGCCTGGGCGGCCACCGACAATTCATGATCCACCCGGGTTACCATGCCGACCGATCGTTCCAGTACCGGCTCCTGCAGCCGAACACAATGGGCTCCCAGTTCATGCATCTGTTTGATGCACAGCGCCGGCACCACACTCACCCCAAGAGCGGATCCCACCATGCGGCCGATGGTGGCCAGCTGATGGCTTTCAAAGGTCACCGGCAGGGTCAGCCCCAGTTGCCGCACCTGTTGTTCCAGCATCAAACGCAATGCCGAGGGCCGCTGCAAGGCAATAAAGGGCAGCTCCAGCAATTGCCGCCAGCTCAGGGCCTCGTGCTGCGCCAGCGGCGAACCACCAGGCACCACGGCGACGAAGCGATCCCGATACAAGGGCGTAAACGCCAGGCCACAGTCTGCGTCTGGCTCGAAGGTGATGCCCAGCTCCACATGCCCTTCGCGCACCAGATCCAGTACCTGCTCGTTAATCACATCATTGATGGTGACGTTGACGCCCGGATGGCGGGTGCGAAACTCTCGTAACAAGGGCGGCAGCAGATTACCGGCAAAAGACGGCATCGCCGCCAGCACCACCCGTCCCCTTTGCAGGGTAAAGCGCTGGCGCAGCTCGTCTTCGGTATTGTCCCACTCCACCAGCAACCGTCTGGCCAGCGGCAGCAAGGCCTCACCTTCGGGGGTGAGCCGCACCTGTCGGGTGGTACGGCTGAACAGGCGCCCGCCCAGATCCTCCTCCAGCCCCTTGATGGTCAGGCTCAGCGCCGACTGGGACAAAAACAGCCGCTCGCCGGCCTGGGCAAAATTCAGGGTCTGGGCCACCGCCAGAAACGCCCGCAATTGTTTAACCGTCATTCCTGCTCTCACTTTGGTTCATTCATGCTTTGGTTCATTCATGCCCTTCACTGGCCTCTATCGAAGCCGACATTCATTTAAAAAACTAATTAATCAATCACAAAATCAAACTTAACAAATAAATAACCCATGCGATACTCGACGATAACAACTCGCGTTCGACGGCGCATAACAAGAGGAAAGGGTGATGGCAGGCTTCGATAAACGAGTAAACAGCTACCAGGAAGCGCTGGCCGGGCTGGAAGATGGCATGACGGTGCTGGCCGGTGGTTTTGGTCTCTGTGGCATACCCGAGAACCTGATTGCCGAAATCAAACGCAAGGGCACCCGGGATCTCACTGTGGTATCCAACAACTGTGGTGTGGACGGTTTTGGCCTCGGGCTGCTGCTTGAAGATCGGCAAATTCGCAAAATAGTCGCCTCTTACGTGGGCGAAAATGCCCTGTTCGAGCAGCTGCTGCTCAGCGGCGAGCTGGAAGTGGAATTGACGCCCCAGGGTACCCTGGCAGAAAAAATGCGCGCCGGCGGCGCCGGCATTCCCGCCTTCTTCACCGCCACCGGCTACGGCACCGCCGTGGCCGAAGGCAAGGAAGTACGCGAGTTCAACGGCCGCCCCCATATTCTGGAACCCGCCATCACCGGTGACTTTGCCATCGTCAAAGGCTGGAAGGCCGATCGCTACGGCAACGTGATTTATCGCCACACCGCTCGCAACTTCAACCCGCTGGCCGCCACCGCCGGCAAAATCACGGTGGTGGAAGTGGAAGAAATCGTCGAGCCCGGCACCCTGGAACCCGGCCAGATCCACACCCCCGGCATCTATGTGGATCGCCTTATCTGCGGCCAGTTCGAAAAGCGTATCGAACAGCGCACCCTGCGCGCCTGAATACGCAGCGTTTTTCACCGTTTAACAGCAAGGAGAACACCTGATGGCGCTAACCCGCGAACAAATGGCCCGGCGCGTGGCCCGCGAATTACAGGACGGTTTCTACGTCAACCTCGGCATCGGCATTCCCACTCTGGTCGCCAACTATGTGCCCGAAGGCATGGACGTCATGCTGCAGTCCGAAAACGGCCTGCTCGGCATGGGTTCCTTTCCTACCGAAACGGAGCTGGACGCCGACATGATTAACGCCGGCAAACAGACGGTGACCACCCGGATGGGGGCCTCCATTTTCGACTCGGCAGAGTCTTTCGCCATGATCCGCGGCGGCCATGTAGACCTGACCGTACTCGGTGCCTTCGAAGTCGACGTGCAGGGCAACATTGCTTCCTGGATGATTCCGGGCAAGCTGGTCAAGGGCATGGGTGGTGCCATGGATCTGGTGGCCGGGGCCGACAACATCATCGTTACCATGACTCACGCCTCGAAAAACGGCGACTCCAAACTGCTGCCCCTGTGCTCGCTGCCGCTGACCGGCGCCGGTTGCATCAAACGGGTGCTGACCGATCTGGCCTATCTGGAAATAGAAGGCGGCGCCTTCATCCTCAGGGAAAGAGCCCCCGGCGTCAGCGTAGAAGAGATTGTCTCCAAAACCGCCGGCAAGCTGATCGTGCCCGAGCGGGTGCCCGAAATGACCTTTGACGACTGAGATAAAGATATAGCCAAAGAAGGCTATCCGGATTCATCACCCCGGTCATCACTCCGCCGTGACCGGGCAAACCCGATCATCAATAAAAAGGATTAAACGATGTTCAATAAAGTAACCGGGCTCAGCGTCAACCTGGTACAGCGTTACCTGCCCTCGGCATTTGTGTTCTCGGCCCTGCTGACCCTGCTGGTGCTGGCCGCCGGCATCGTTTCTACCCAACAGAGTCTGCCGGACATGGTGCAGCACTGGAGCACCGGCTTCTGGACCCTGCTCGGCTTTGCCATGCAGATGGGGCTGATTTTCGTCACCGGCCACGCCCTGGCCTCGGCTCCCGTGATCAACCGCCTGTTGGACCGACTGGCAGGCCTGGCCCGTTCGCCGGGTCAGGCGGTTGTCATGGTTACCCTGGTGGCATTACTCGGCTGTTGGCTCAACTGGGGGTTTGGACTGGTGATTGGCGCCGTCTTCGCGCGGGCGCTGGCGCGCAAGGTTGATGGTGTGGACTATCCCTTGCTGGTGGCCTCTGCCTATTCCGGCTTCCTGATCTGGCACGGCGGTCTGTCCGGCTCGGTGCCGCTGTCACTGGCCAGCGGCGGCGATACCCTGAACCGTATTACCAATGGCGTCTTGTCCGAGTCGATAGACGTAAGCCAGACCCTGTTTACTTCGATGAACCTGACCATTATTGCCCTGCTGGTCATCGGCCTGCCGCTGCTCAACCGCGCCATGCATCCTCGCCAGAATGCCAAAGTGGCCGATCCCGCCAAACTGGTCGACTCCCGCACCGATAAACCGCAGCGCAACACCCCGGCCCAACGACTGGACGACAGCCGCCTGCTGGGGCTGGGTCTGGTGGCCATGGCCGGCGTTTATCTGTTCACCCATTTCAGCAGCAAGGGCTTTGTGCTGGGGCTGGACGTGGTGATCGCCATCTTCCTGTTTAGCGGTCTCTTGCTGCACGGCACCCCCGAGCGCTACATGCGTACCGTGGACGACAGCGTGCGTGGCATCAGCGGCATCGTACTGTTGTTTCCCTTCTATGCCGGCATCATGGGCATGATGATGGGCGCCAACAGCGAGGGAGTTTCTCTCGGCCGCCAGATCACCGAAACCTTTATTTCCTGGTCGACCGCCGACACCTTTCCACTGCTGGCTTTTCTCAGTGCCGGTCTGGTCAACGTCTTCGTGCCTTCCGGCGGTGGCCAGTGGGCGGTGCAGGCCCCCATCATGTTGCCCGCAGCCCAGGCGCTGGGCGTGTCTCCCGTCGTGACCGCCATGGCCATCGCTTGGGGTGACGCCTGGACCAACATGATACAGCCGTTCTGGGCTTTGCCCTTGCTTGGCATCGTAGGCCTCGGTGCCCGTGACATCATGGGCTATTGCCTGATCATGCTGCTTTATTCCGGCATTGTCATCTCCGGCACCCTTTACTTTATGGCCTGACCGACGGCTGATAGGATGTAAGGAGCCAGGCGCATCCACGACTTGTTCGAATGATTTATCGCCCGGCCCTTCACTGTTTCGTCCTTTGCTCAAGGAACCCAAGCTGACTCAGCTACAGGTCATTATCCATGCCCGACCGACGCCGCCCTGATACGGGGCCAGGCCAACGCCCGCAACCTGCTGCCGGCTCGATGCCGACATCGAGCTGGTGGCTAACAGCCTCGCGGTGACCACCGCCGTGAATATTACCGACCCCGAGATCCGTTCAGGCTGCGGTTATGCCAAAACAGCCTTACGGCACAAAGCATCACGGCCCCCAGCGACATGCAGCAGATGAGCGCCGCCATACTGTACCTGACCGAGCGCCAGCAACAAGGCTGGAGTTATATCAGGACTTAATAAATGAACAAAGCGCCTGACGGCGCTTCAGAGTTACTTTCTTTTTTGCTATCAGGCTTTGTTAGCCAGCACCGCATCGATATCTGCCGCCGAGTGACGCTCGGTTAATGCCTCCCCGGGCACATCACTGGTGCGATTGACGATACGCCCTCGTTGTACGGCAGGCCGTGCGGCAATCTCTTTCGCCCAACGTTGCACATGGGTATAACTGGCGGCATCAATAAACTCGGCGGCATCGTACGTCCGCCCCAACACCAGGTTGCCGTACCAGGGCCAGATGGCGATATCGGCAATGCTGTATTCATCCCCGGCGATATAAGGCTTATCTGCCAGCTGCTTGTCCAGCACATCGAGCTGTCGCTTGGTCTCCATGGTGAAGCGGTTAATGGCGTACTCTATTTTCACAGGCGCATAGGCATAAAAATGGCCAAAACCACCGCCCAGGTATGGTGCCGAGCCCTGTAGCCAAAACAGCCAGTTCAGGGTTTCGGTGCGCTCGGCAATGTTGGCCGGCAAAAAATGACCAAACTTTTCTGCCAGATACAACAGTATGTTGCCAGACTCAAACACTCGGACGGGATCATCGGTCGAGCAGTCCAGCAAGGCGGGAATTTTGGAATTGGGATTTATCTCGACAAAGCCGCTGGAAAACTGGTCCCCGTCGCCAATGTTGACCATGTATGCATCGTATTCGGCACCGGTGATACCCAGTGCCAGCAGCTCTTCCAGCATAATAGTGACTTTCTGGCCATTGGGTGTCCCCATGGAATGCAGTTGCAGCGGATGCTCACCTTTGGGTAAGGTTTTCTCGTGGGTGGCGCCCGATATCGGCCGATTGGTTTTTGCCCAGGTACTGCCGTCGTCTTTGGGCTCGGTCCACACCTTGGGGGGGTGATATTCACGCGTCATATCGTTTCCTCATCTTAATATACCGGTTCATCAATGAGCGCCATGCCTAACATGATCATGCCTCACTGTAACCAATATTGGCCACTACGCCCAGCATCCCCCTTTTGGGGACGAGTCGGTTTACTGTTGCTCTATGCCCTGCGCCATAGGCAGCGCCGAGGGTATGGAAGCGGCCCT
>JAAEZO010000104.1 GCA_018222825.1 Gammaproteobacteria bacterium | reverse complement strand
ACATCTCGCTTTCGAATATGGATTCGGGCAGGGCGGTACAGTTGACTGCGACCAGATTGCCTTTTCGCCCGCTGCCCTGATGCAGACTGCGGGCCACCATTTCCTTGCCGGTGCCGGTTTCACCCAGGATCAACACCGAAGCTGAGGTATCGGCGATATTGTCTATCTGGCGACGAAGCTGTTCTATCTGCGGGGTTTTCCCCAGCAACAGGGACCGCCCTCTGCTTTCCGCCAACTGGCGGCGTAGCCGCCGGTTTTCCAGAACCAGGGCGCGCTTGTCAATGGCCCTGCGCAGGCTGTGCAATAGTTGCTCTGGTTCGAAGGGTTTTTCAAAAAAGTCCTGCGCTCCCTGGTGTATGGCGGCGACCGCCATGGGAATGTCGCCATGACCGGTGAGCAACAGAACCGGCAGCTCGGCATCCCGCTGCTGAAGTTGCTGCAGCAGTGCAATGCCATCCATGCCCGGCATGCGAACGTCGGACAGCACCACCACCGGGGCTTCCGGCGGCAGGGCTTGCAATACCTGTTCGGCGCGAGTAAAGCCGCGAGCAGGAAGGTCCGAGAGTTGCAGAGTTTGCAGTAGAGTCTGACGAACATCGTCGTCGTCTTCGACCAACCAGACTTCAATGCCAGTGCTATTCATCTTGGCTCCAGTTAAGGGTAAAGCGGGCACCGCCTGATATTGAGCTGTTTATTTCCAGCCGGCCGTCGCTGGCTTCCACCAGATCCCGAACGATGGCTAGCCCCAATCCGAGCCCCTGGCCCGCCTCTTTAGTAGAAAAGAACGGCTCCGTCACCTTGTCCAGCACTGCAGGTGCAATACCGGGACCATTATCCCACAGACAGAGAAAGTCATCGCCTGCTTCCAGAGTGATGCAGGCCTCATTTCGACCTGCCAGGGCATCCAGGCTGTTACCGATCAGATTGGCCAGCACCTGCTCCAGGGCGTGTAGTTCAATCGGCAGCAACTGATCTGCCGTCTGCGTTCTTGTCAGGCGGATCTGCTGCTCGTTCAGTCGTGGCGACAGCCAGCCCAGCACATTGTTCAGTGCCTCGTCGAGTCGGCTGAGGCCACGGGTCTTGCGCCGGGTAGAGGCAAACAGCTTGAGCTGTGAGGTCAGACGTGCGATGCGGTCGACCAGCCGGCCCATGGTATTCAGGCTCTCCTCCACCTGAGGGAACATGCCCCGCCGAGCCAGCATCAGGGTGTTGGCCGACTGATTTTTAAGTGCAGTGAGCGGCTGATTGACCTCGTGGGCCACACTGGCGGCCATCTGTCCCAGTGCCGCCAGCCGATTTATCTGGATCAGCTCATGTTGCATGGATCTGAGGCGGATCTCGACCTGAAAGCGCTCTTCCACCTGACATTCCAACTGCCGGTTGGAGGCGGCCAGCGCGGCGGTACGTGCCATTACCTTCTGTTCCAGTTCGTTCTTGGCCTTGAGCTGAGAATGAAGGTATCGCCGCCGCTGGCGCCAGTAGAGCAACAGCAGGATCATGGCGATAATGCTGAATCCGGCCACCGCCGTTACCAGGCTGGCATTTACCATCAGCGGCCGGCTCGGCCACCATAGTTGCAGCCGCCATTGTCGCCTTGGCAGATAAAGCTCGCTCACCCGGTACGCTGTTCTCTGCCATACGGGTTGACCATAGTGGTTGCTGAGCTGCAGTGGTGTCAGCGGCATGGGAGCATATTGACGAGTATTGTCCAGGCGTTGACGGGCTTCCGGACTGAGGGGGGTCAGGGTCCTGAACTTGAGTTCGGTACGGGAGGCGAGGGCGATAACCTGATCCGGATCGACCACCATCACCAGATCCCTGGTCGGCTGCCAGCTTTTCTCCAGTTCCAGCAGAGTGATCTTGGCGGCCAGTACCCCCCTGGCACTGGTTCCATGATCCAGTTGCAGACCGAAAAAATAACCGGGAATACGAGTGGTGGCTCCGACACCGTAGAATTCGCCGACGCTGCCCTGCAGGGCGTCATGAAAATAGGGGCGGAAGCGGTAGTTCTGGCCGATGAAGGAATGAGGCTGACGCCAGTTGCTGGCGGCCAGTACCGTACCCAGCTCGTCCATCAGATAAAGTGCTTCTACCCCGGTATCCGTGGCCAGCTGCTCCAGCAGACGATTGGCCCGGGCGATGATATTGGTGTCATCGGGGGTGGCTAGTACCATGGTCAGTACCGGGTGGGATTGCAGGGCGCGGGGAATATTTTCGAAGCGCGCCACCTCCGACTCGAGTGCAGCACGGTAAACTTGCAGTTGTTGCTGGGCCTGCAGTTCCTGCTCGGCTATATGACGTTGCCAGCTGCCAAGCCAGACCCAGACCAGCAACAGGCTGAACAGCAGGAAGCCGAACAGCCAGAGCAAACGTTTTTTGAGCGATGGGGACTTCAGTTGGCCTCCGGGGAATAACAGGGAGTGAGGGTAACGCTGTGCCCGGGGGGTAACCAGTGGCCTAGCGGTCGGCACAGGCCCGAGTCGAGGCACAGAGTATAATCCCCGGTAAATTCCGAGCTGGCAAGGGTTAGCTGCTCCAGCCACAAATCTGGTTGCCAGCGCCAGGCACCTTGCTCCAGTTGAGCGCCAGGGGGCGGCTCCATACCTGCTCCCGAGCCTTGCACGCTGGCTTCCACCAGATGCAAACGGCCGTCTGTTATCCGGTAATGTTCCTGCCAGCGCGTTTTTTCCACCGAGTGGTCCCAGCTCAGGGTGATGCTGCCGCTCAGCAGCATCACAGTGGTGGCGGCGGAAGTCAGGCACAGCATATCAGACGACTGCCATCTGTCGTTGGCGTCGAAACTGCAGCCAGTGGCGGCCGAGCAGCAGGGCGGCGAGAGTCAGACCTATTTCATCGGTAAAGGGCAGCGAGAATACCAGCAGTGCGGCGGCGATGATGGCAATCAGGCGTTCTGACCAGGAAAAGGCGCGTAGCCAGAAGCCGATGGCCCCCATGCCCCACAGCGACACCGCCAGCACGGCCTTGAATACCACGAAGATGGTCGCGGCAAGACCTGCATTTCCCTGCAGCATCAGCTCGGGTGCATAGACCGCCATATAGGGCACCACGAAGCCGGCGATGGCAATTTGCAGGGAGCGCATGCCGATTCTTAGACCTGAGGCTTTGGCGATGGGCGAAGCGGCGAAGGCGGCCAGCGCCACCGGCGGCGTCAGATCGGCCATGATGCCGAAATAGAACACGAACATGTGCGACACGATCAGCGGTACCCCCAGCTCCAGCAGCGCCGGAGCGGCGATGGAGCTGGTGATGATGTAGTTGGGAATGGTCGGAATGCCCATGCCCAGTACCAAGCAGGTGAACATGGTCAGTACCAGCGACAGCAGCAGGCTGTGCTCGCCCAGCTGGATAATGAAGCCGGCCACTATGGTGGCGGCACCGGTCAGCGAGATAACCCCGATGATGACCCCGACCAGCGCACAGGCCACGCCGACCGGCAGCGCATGCAGGGCACCCTGATAGAGGGCGTTGACCACAGTGTCGAGAATGCCTTGTTCACGCTTGACCAGTAGCAGCACGGTCAGAGTGGCGACGATCACGAAAATGGCGGTAATACCGAAATGGTTGAAGCTGGCACAGGCCAGACCCAAGCCCACCCAGAAGGCATAGCGCAGACCTTTGGCCCCCAGGTGTCTGGCGATGCCATTACCCATGATCAGCACCACTGTCAGCGCCAGTCCCATCATGCCGGCAAACAGCGGAGTGAAACCGGAGAACAGCATCACCACCAGTGCCACCAGTGGCAGCAACAGATACCAACGCTGTCTGAGGGCCGCCAGCGGATTGGGGCATTCGGCTTTGGGCAGACCGTTAAGGCCGGCACGACCCGCTTCCAGATGCACCATCAGGAACACGGTAAAGAAATAGAGTACGGCGGGGATCAGGGCCGCCTTGGTGATATCCACGTAGGGTACGTTGATGGTTTCGGCCATGATGAAGGCCACGGCACCCATGACCGGCGGCATGATCTGCCCCCCCATGGAGCTGGTGGCCTCCACGGCACCGGCGAAGTCGGATTTGTAGCCGAATTTTTTCATCAGCGGTATGGTGAACTGCCCGGTACTGACCACGTTGGCCACGCCTGAGCCATTGATGGTGCCCATCATGCCGGAAGACAACACCGACACCTTGGCCGGGCCGCCACGGGTGTGACCGACAGAGCCGATGGCCACGTCGTTGAACAGCTTGAGCATGCCGGCCTGTTCGAGAAAGGCGCCAAACAGGATAAACAGGAAGATGTAGCTGGAAGAGACATAGGTGGGGGTGCCGTAGATGCCTTCGGTACTGAATGCCAGTTGCGATACCACCTGATCCAGGCCGTAGCCTCGGTGCATCAGGATGTCGGGCAGATGCTGGCCGAACAGGGCATAGGCGACGAAGCTCAGGCAAATCATGGGCAGCGCCCATCCCATCAGGCGGCGCGCCGCGTCGAAGACCATCAACAGGGTGACGCTGCCGATAATCCAGTCGGCCAGGCTCATGTCACCGGCGCGGTAAATAAGGTCAGCTTCGAACCACCAGTGATAGAAGGCGAACAGCAGGGCGGTCGCACCCAGTAGCAGACTCCAGACCGAAGGCCGGGACAGGCGCTGGCCACGAGCACCGTAGATCTGGTAAACCAGAAACAGCAGAAAGCCGACATGCACGGCCCTGACCACTGTTGTGGACAAGGGGCTGAAGGCGGCGGTGACAATCTGAAAGATTGAAAACGCCAGAGCGCCATAAAACACGAGCGCCTGAGGTCGGGTTTGGGTATTACTCATCATCACTCCTCAGCCCGTACGCCGATAGTAGGTCAGGCTGCTGTTTATACGATGGCCGTCAGTTACGTGGCCCGATATTATTGCGGGTGAATAGGCCACCGGAGGGGAGCCACCGGTGGCTTCGGTCTGTCAGTTCAACAGGCCTTTTTCCTTGTAATAGCGCTCGGCACCCGGGTGCAGCGGCAGCGGCAGGCCCTGAACGGCGCCTTCTGCCGTGATCCCTTCGGCGGCACTGTGCGCATTACGCAGGGCTGGCAGGTTTTCATAGACCTGCTTGGCCATTTGATAGGCGGTTTCGTCGGATACGTTTTCATGTGTGATCAACAGATTGCTGATGGCGACGGTAGGAATGTCACTGTCTTGACCGGTATAGGTGCCGGCCGGAATCATGCTGGGGCGATAGGCATCGTTGCCGATGCTGGTGACCAGCTGTTCGGGAATGGAGATGAATACCACGGGAGCGTGAGAGGCCAGATCGCGGAAGGCAGCCATGCCGAGGCCTGCAGACTGCAGGGTGGCGTCCAGCTGCCGGTTTTTCATCAGTTCGACCGACTCACCGAAGGGCAGATACTCGGTGCGGGAAAAATCGTCGTAGCTCATGCCTGCGGCCTTGAAGATGGTGCGGGCATTCAGCTCGGTGCCGGAGCGCGGTGCGCCGACTGAAATGCGTTTGCCTTTCAGATCTTCCAGGCTGGTGATGCCACTATCGGCTCGGGCGACGATCTGGATGTAGTTGGAATAGGTGGAACCCACGGCGCGCAGTTTTGACAGCGGCGCCTTGAAGCCGGCTTCCTCTACGCCATTCCAGGCATCCCCCACGCTGTCGGCCAGAGCAAAGCCGATCTCGCCACGGCCACGCTGCAGCAGGGTCAGGTTTTCTACCGAGGCCCGGGTCGCCTGCACCTGTACTTTGGCATCGGGTATCTGCTTGCCGTATAGCTGGGAGATGGCGACACCCAGTGGGTAATAGACCCCGCTGGTACCGCCGGTGAGCACGTTGATGAATTCGCTGGCGTGAGTGGCGGTAACCGATAACGCCAGGGTGGCGCCGAGCAGACAGTGTTTGATGACCTTCATTGGTTCGCTTCCTTGTTGGTTATGATATTGCAGTAATAAGGTTGCAGTTTTGATGCCAAGGTTAAGTGTATGTTTTTAATCTTAAGTTGTTGATTGTTAAGGAGTGGATGAATGATGATTCCGGATTTTCAGAATTTTTGTCGAATGTGTTCTGTTTTTTCGGAAAGTGATAGCTGCTAATGGTGAGGTGGGGGCCGCTGTGCAGTTTGGTGCGGGTATGTAGTATTATCGGGTACTGTTCTGTCGCCGTAGTCCCCGGATCCGGAAAGGAGTCTGTTGTTGATTTTATCGAGCATGCTGGTGCTGTTACTTGCCGCCTGGAATCTTGACTGGCGAGCCTGGCTGGCGGACAAGACCCGTCAGCATCTGAGTTTTGGCGCGGCCATCGCCCTGGTGCCGCTGTGGATGCTGCAGGCCGGCGTCAAGGACGGGCTGGAGGTGCATTTTCTCGGCCTGACCACCATGGTGCTGATGCTGGGCTGGCGAATGGGCGTGTTGATGGCCACCCTTAGCCTGCTGCTGATCACCCTGTTCGGTTTTGAACCCTGGTCCGATGTCGGCGCCAATTGGCTGCTGGGGGTCATGGTGCCGCTGTCGTTCAGCTATTTCGTGTTTCTGCTGACCTACAGTTATCTGCCCCGGCATCTGTTCGTTTACATCTTTGTGGCCGGCTTCTTCAATGCGGCCCTGACCATAGCGCTCAAGATGCTGCTCTTTGCCGGTCATATGGTTTGGTCCGGGCAATACAGCTGGCAGGTGGTGATGGATAATTATGTCGGTATTATGCCGCTGCTGCTGTTTCCCGAAGCCCTGCTCAACGGCATGGCCATCACCCTGCTGGTGGTGTTCAAACCCCAGTGGATGAATACTTTTTTCGATCGCGACTATCTGATTAACAAGTAGGGCTCTTCAGATGGTCGTGACTGTCTGGTAGTCTGCCCCGATAACTCAATCTGAAGTGAGAAGCTGATGACCCCTCGAGTATTGAAACCCCTGATCCCCATGCTGGCGCTGAGCCTGTTGGCCGCCACGCCGGTGCAGGCGGAAATGAGCCGGGATGAATTCCAGAAACTGGTGCGCGAAACCCTGCTGGAACAGCCGGAGATCCTGCGGGAAGCCATCATCAAGCTGGAAGAAAAAGACAAGATGGCCCAGCAGCAGGAATTTGCCAAGCAACTGAAGCAGCAATCTGCCCAGCTGTTTGCCAACCGCACCGACGGCATCATGGGCAACCCCAAGGGCAAGATAGAAATGGTGTACTTCACCGACTATAACTGCCCCTATTGCCGCCGCATGAACCAGAGCCTGAACGAAGTGATTGCCGACGAGCCGGAGCTGAAGGTGATCGTCAAGGATATCGGTATTCTGGGCCCCGACTCGGTACAGGCGGCACGACTGGCATTGGCCGCCGCCCAGGAAGCACCCCGTCAGTATGAAGAGCTGCATCAGGCGCTGATGAGCCAGCAACGGGTGCAGACTGCGGCCCTGGCCACCATTGCCGACAAGGCCGGCCTGGATGCCAAGGCATTGCAGAAGACAGCCGACAGCAAGGAAATAGCCGACAAGCTGAGCCAGAACCTGAGCCTGTTCCGCAGCCTGGGGCTGAACGGCACGCCGGCACTGGTGTTCCCCGACGGCACCCTGATTCCGGGCGCCATCGATGCCGCCGGGCTCAAGGAGATGCTGAAAGACAAGCAATCCTGACCCGTATGGGTGAGTAAACCGGCAGCATAAAAAAGACCCCGGCACTGGCCGGGGTCTTTGTTTTAGCTAAACGGTGTTATCGGTTACCCCTGCCGGATGTTATTTCCAGCTGGCGGCGCGCTTGGCGTTTTGCAGTTTTTCGTAGGTGGCCAGCAGCGCCTGATGGGCGGCAAAGTCCTGCAGGCTTTCGTCGGCCAGGGTCAGACCGTGGAAACGGGCGCTGCCGTCAAGCTGCTGCCACACCTGCTCGACGGTGTCGGCACCGAACATGCTCTCGAAGGCGGTGCGATACTGGGAAGGCTCGCGTTCTTCCGACAGGTGCAGTTCCAGTGCGGCCTTCAGGCAGCGGTAGTAGCGGTGACGCTCGTCGGTAAACACCGAGGCGTTGAAGCTCAGGGTCCAGTCGGCATATTCCAGGGCAGTTTCCTGCTCACCGGCGGCCAGTGCCAGCATGCACTTGAGCTCGCCCACGCGCAGGGTATGCCAGGCGGTGCCCTTGTTCGGTGCTATGCCAATCAGCTCGCGCACGCGAGTGAAGTCGTCCAGCCCTTCTTCTTCCAGCAGCTCGTACAGGCCCATTAGCTGCTCGGCATCCGCATCGCTGGCCGGCAGGCTGAGCAGGGTGGCGCGCAGGCCGGCACCCATGCTGTTGTTGGCCAGTTGCAAATCCTCTACCGGGTAGATGTCGGACATGCCGGGCACCAGAATACGACAGGCATACACGCCCAGGTGCTCGTAATCGGCGATGTACACCGGCTGCTCCAGCTGGTTGAAGATGGCCATCAGGTGATTGAATTCCTGCTCCGAGCTGCCGCTGAAATCCCAGTCGGCAAATTCATAATCGGCCTGATCCTTGAACATGTCCCAGCTGATCAAGCCGGAAGAATCGATGAAATGGGTTTCCAGATTGTGGTGATCCGCAATTTCGTCATCTTCGAAAGAAGGCGGTACGAATACGTCCAGATCCTTCAGGCTACGGCCCTGCAGCAGTTCGGTCACGGTACGCTCCAGCGCCACTTCGAAACGCGGGTGGGCTCCGAAGGAAGCGAAACAGGTGCTGTTGGTCGGGTTGAACAGCACCACGCAGATCACCGGATATTCGCCGCCCAGCGAGGCGTCGAAGGCGTGAATGGGGAAGCCTTCCGCTTCCAGTGCCGCGATGGGCTCCTGGATATGCGGGTAGCGGGCCATCACCTCGGCCGGAATGGTCGGCAGGCTGATGCGCTCACTGATGATACGGTTCTTGATATGGCGCTCGAACACTTCGGACAGGCCCTGAGTGCGGGCTTCGGTACGGGTGTTGCCGGCGCTCATGCCGTTGGAGACATAGAGGTTGCCGACGATGTTCATCGGAATATACACGGTCTGGTTGTCACCCTGGCGCTCGAAGGGCAGGGCGCAGATGCCACGTTCTTCGTTGCCGGACTGCAGATCGATCAGCATGTCGGCGGTCAGCTCGCCGTCGGGATCGTAGAAGCCTCGGGTGTAGTCGTCGAGCACACCGGCGGGCAGGCCGTTGTCGGCCGGCAGGGCAAACCACTTTTCGTTGGGGTAATGCACGAAGTCGCCGTTGGCGATGTCCTGGCCCAGATAGAAATCGGCGAAGAAGTAGTTGGTGGCCAGACGCTCGAAGTATTCACCCAGTGCCGAGGCCAGCGCCGCTTTTTTGCTGGCACCCTTGCCGTTGGTGAAGCACAGCGGGCAGTCTTTGTCGCGAATATGTACCGACCACACGTTGGGTACCGGATTCAGCCAGGAGGCCTCTTCGATATCAAAGCCCAGGGTGCTCAGCTGCTGCTGAAAGTAGCTGATGGAATCCTCTAGCGCGGCGTCTTTGCTGGGGATAAAGGTTTTCATGGGAAGTCCTTGGGTGTGAGCGGCAAAAATGGGGGCAGATCCTAACCCGCGCGCAGAAATTGAACAAGCGGGATATATGAGCAGATGAAGGCAGAGCTGGAAAGTATCGGAAAAAGGGCCTGCTCCGCCGACGCGCCGTAAATACATCCTTGTAGGCTCAGCCGCGCCATCCGTGGCGCGGATGGTCGGCTGAGCAGATCCCTTTATCCTCCTTTATGCACCTGAGCCGTCGGTGAGTGCTGTCTGCCGATAACTTGGTGTTCAAGAAGAGGCAACAGAGAGCGACTACCACGACCGTGAAATGCCATGGACGGCATTTCCGAGCCCTCAGGGGGCAGCTTGCTGCCTGCATCAAGTTTGGTGATGGACTAAACATCCAGTGAATGTTTGCAGCCATCGCCAAACGCAGATGTCCTTAGCCCATGGCGTGTCGTGGGAGTCGGCTGTGTTGCCTATGAGCACAGGTTTAAAAATATCAGGTCTTTATTCAAGCCGGGTATTCATCACGTTTTTGATATTGGCCCTTCACCACGAAAAAGCCCGCCGGGTGGCGGGCTTTTGAACACCAAAACCAAGACGTCGCTTACGGCAGCAGGTGCAGCATGCGGCGCAGGGGCTCGGCGGCACCCCACAGCAGCTGGTCGCCAACCGAGAACGCAGACAGGTATTGCGGGCCCATGT
>JAAEZO010000103.1 GCA_018222825.1 Gammaproteobacteria bacterium | reverse complement strand
ACCCGCAACTGCTCCAGTTTTTCCAGCTGTTCCAGCGGACTGACCGGCAAGGCCAGATAACGGCAAATAAAACCGGCTCTGTAAGCATAAATGCCGATATGCCGTCGGCAATGGCCTAAGTCCGGCGTGCCATCGGCCATGCCGTCCCGGTCGAAGGGAATGGCGGAGCGGCTGAAATACAGGGCTCGTCCGGCTGCACTCTGTACCACCTTGACCACATTGGGGTCAGTCAGCTGGGCCACCTGCTCAAGCGGAGTAGCCAGAGTCGCCATCGGCGCATCGCTGTCGGCCAGCAGGCCGGCCACCTGATCCACCAGTGCCGGCGGCAGCAGCGGCTCGTCACCCTGCACATTGACCACTATGTCGTTCGGCGCCAGTCCCAGCAGCTCAACAACTTCGGCCAGGCGCTCGGTGCCCGACTCGTGATGGGCGCCGGTCATGCAGACCTCGACGCTGCTTTGTGCCAGCGCATCACGAATGCGAATATCGTCGGTGGCGACCACCACCCGGGCGGCGCCACTCTGTTGCGCCTGTTCTGCCACCCGCAGAATCATCGGCTTGCCGTGAATATCGGCCAAGGGCTTGCCCGGCAGGCGGGTCGAACTGAAACGGGCGGGGATCACGACGACGAAGCTCATGCGGGCAGCTCGTCCTGAGTCAGTTTACGGGCGCGGCTTTCCAGCAGTACCGGAATGTTTTCGGTAATGGGATAGGCCAGCCGGTCGAAACGGCACACCAGTTCGTTATGCTGACGATCCAGCTGTAACTTGCCCTTGCATACCGGGCAGGCAATGATTTCCACCAGTTTGGCGTCAATCGCCATGATCTAGCTCCTTGAGTCGAGTTAAAAGCAGTTGTTCGAATTCGGCGGGCAATTGGGCATCCACCGGCACAAACCAGGTATTATCATGACCCCCCGGCCACTTGACCGCGTCTTTTTCGGTGATCAGCAAGGGCGCCGACTGCAGGCCGGTCAGTTGCTCACGCGCGACCGCCTGATGGTCGGCCAGCGCCAGCCGCTGCTCCAGTATAAAGCCCAACTGCTCCAGGGTCGCAAAAAAACGCGGCGGATGACCGATTCCCGCCAGGGCATGCACACTCGAGCCCGGCTCGGGAGCGGCCTGTTGGCCACTGACCGATTGCAGCGCACCGGGCTGAAGCGTCATCAAATGTTCTCCGGCCTCGGTAGGACCGCCATTATTGATAATCGCATCCACTCGCTTCAGCCGCCACAGTCCCTCGCGCAGCGGGCCCATCGGCAACAGATGACCGTTACCGAAACGCCGTTTGCCGTCCACCACCACCAGTTCGATATCCCGGGCCAGAGCGTAATGCTGCAGGCCGTCGTCGCTGATGATGATATCAACTCCCAGGGTCGCCAGCAGCGCCGCCGCTTCTCCCCGTTTGGGGCCAACCACCACCGGGCAGCCGGTGCGCCGATGAATCAATACCGGCTCGTCACCGGCCTGCGCGGGCCGGGTGTTTGCATCCAGCAGCAACGGGTACTGCTCGGCTTTGCCGCCGTAGCCGCGGCTGATCACCCCGGGGTTATAACCCTGGCGGCGCAACCAGGTTACCAGCCAAACCACCAGCGGGGTCTTGCCGTTGCCGCCGACGGTCAGGTTACCGACCACCACTACCGGAATCGGCGCCCGATACACCGCCTTGAACCCGCACCGAAACAACCAGCGGCGCAGGCCGCTTATCAGCGCAAACAGCGCGCTCAGGGGGGCAAGCAACCACAGCCAGCTGGTGTGGGTTCGGTACCAGGCCTGCATCAGCCCTCGCCGTACTGAATGCTTCTGAGCTGGGCATACACACCCTGCCGCTCGAGCAGCTCAAGGTGAGAGCCCCGCTCCACCACCCGGCCTTCGTCAATCACCAGGATCTCGTCGGCGTTTTCGATGGTGGACAGCCGGTGGGCAATAACCAGCGCGGTTCTGTCTTTGCGTAACGCATCCAGCGCCGCCTGAATATGGCGTTCCGATTCGGTATCCAGCGCCGAGGTCGCCTCGTCCAGGATCAACAGCGGCGCATTGCGCAACAGGGCCCGGGCGATGGCGATTCGCTGCCGCTGACCACCAGAGAGGCTGGCGCCGTTTTCACCGATAATGGTGTCGTAGCCCTGATCCAGCTTGTCGATGAACTCATCCGCATAGGCCACCTTGGCCGCCGCCACTATCTGCTCTCGGCTGTATTCGCCTTCGGCGGCATAAGCGATGTTGTTGGCGATAGTGTCGTTGAACAGATGAACCTGCTGAGATACCAATGCAAACTGGCGCCGCAGGTCGCTCAGCTTGTACTCGCGCAGATCCACGCCATCGAGGCGGATTTCACCTTCATCGATATCATAAAAACGGGTCAGCAGGCTGGCAATAGTACTTTTGCCGGAGCCGGAGCGTCCCACCAGGGCGATGGTCTTGCCCGGCTCGAGCTTGAAACTGACGTCCTTCAGCGCCGGGGTTTCCTTGGTCGGATAAGTAAAGCCGACCCGATCGAATTCGATCAGACCCCGAGCCCGGTCGAGGGAACGGGTCCCCGTATCCCGCTCACCTTCACTGTCCAGCAGGCCAAACAGGCTCTGGCAAGCGGCGATGCCCCGCTGGTAAGGCGCATTGACCTGGGTCAGACTCTTCAGCGGCCGCATCAGCATCATCATGGAGGTAACGATAACGGTAAAGGTACCCGGTGTCAGTTGCTCCTGAATGTTGTCGAAGGTGGACACATACAGCAGTGTGGCCAGCGCGGTGGAGGCAATGACCTGCACCAGCGGCGTGCCGATGGAGTCTGCCGCTACCATCTTCATATTCTGCTGGCGTACCGCATTGCTGACCCGGTGAAAACGACCCGACTCCACCTTCTGGCCGTTGAACATCAGCACTTCCTTGTGACCCTTCAGCATCTGCTCCGTGCTGCTGGTGATGTTGCCCATGGCATTCTGCATGCCGCGGCTGAGGCGACGGAAGCGGCGGCTGATCACCGCTATCATGACCCCGACCACGGGGCCGACCGCAAAGAAGATCAGCGACAGCTGCCAGGAGTGATAGAACATCAGCCCCAGCAGGCCGATGACGGTGGCACCTTCTCGCACCAGGGTAACCAGGGTCGAGCTGGCCGCCGACGACACCTGTGAAGCATCGTAGGTCACCTTGGACAGCAGGTTACCGGTGTTATTACGGTCGAAAAAGGCCACCGGCATCGCCATCAGTTTGCTGAATACCTGCTGCTGCAGCGACATCACTACATGGTTGCCGACCCAGGCCATGCAGTAACCGGACAGAAAGGTACAGACGCCGCGCAAAAACACGATACCGATCACGAACAACGGCATCCACTTCAGCACATCGGGATCCTTACCGGTCAGCCCCTCATCGATCAACGGCTTGATGGAATAGACAAAGGTGGTATCAACGGCCGCATAACCGGCCATGCCGATAATGGCGGCCACCAGACCGAGCTTGCGCTCCTTGACATAACCCAGCAGGCGCTTGAGCACCGGCCAGGAAGAGGAGTGGTCATCTTGGGACATAAAGTCTCTGCCTTGAAAAACGAGGCGCTATTCTAACGACTTAGCGGGGATCCCGCCAGTCGTCAGCCAGGCATTGAGCCGTTGATACCAGGGCCCGGACCGCCGGGGCTGCATCAGGCGCCAGCGATCGCCGTCCGCCACCAGATGCACCATGCCATGCTCGCCGGTAATCAGCTGGGGTACGCCTTGTCGTTCGAAGCGAGCCACTACCTCCGAAGACGGAAAGCCCCAGCGATTGGCAAAACCGGCGGTATGCACCACCCAGTCCGGTGCCACCGCCCGGTTAAACGCCTCGGAGGAGGAACTGCGACTACCGTGATGGGGACTCAGCAACAGCTGGGCTGCCACCGACTGCCCCGTCGCCAACAGGCCCCGCTCCGCTTTTTCCTCTATGTCTCCGGTCAGCAGCAACGACAGGGTGCCATCCCCGATATGCAGCACGCAGGTGTCGTTGTTGCGATGGCCACTCGGGCTTATCGGCCACTGCATCCGCAGCGTCAGTGCTCCCCACGGCTCCACCTGTCCGGCACGACAAGGCGGCCGGTCTGGCCAGGCTCCCCGCCGATGCTTTACCGGCAGCGTGGCGGCCAGATAGTCTCGGTTACCGCTGTGATCCCGGTCGTCATGGCTGATCACCAGATAATCGAGTTCGTCGATGCCCAGCCGGGTCAGTAACGGCAGTATTACCCCATCGGCCATGTTGAACCCCGAGTCGAAGCGGTTGCCGGTGTCATAAAGCAGCGCCCGCCGGCCCTGGGTCACCAGTACCGAGAGCCCCTGCCCCACATCCAATACTCGTACCTCCCAACGGGAATACGCCCCTTGTTTAGCTACGATCGGTGTCAGTACGCCGGGCTGCAGCAAGACCATATACATAGCCAACGCCATCAGCCAGCGCGCCCTCGGCAGCAGCAAGCCAAACGGCAACAAAAACAACAACAGCCAGGTACCCTGAGCGTGTGCCGACAACGCCTGCCAGGGTGACAGGCTGTCATTCAACCCATGCAGGCCGGCCATCAACGGCTCGAACAGGCCATTCAACAGCATCAGCACCGCCATGGCCAGGGTCGGCGCCGGTAACACCAGCAAACAGGACAGCAGCAACAGCGGAATCAATAGCAGCGAAAACAGGGGAATCAACAGCAGGTTGACCGGCAACGACAACCAGCTGATGCCGCCGAAAAACAACATGATCGGTGGCAGCAACAGCAGACTCAATCCCAGCTGCAATCGCCACAAGCTGCGTCCGCCCAGCCAGCCGGCACTCACCAGCAGGGTAGCCACCGCCAGTATCGACAACCAGAAACCCAAATTCAGAGCCAGCCAGGGCATGGCCGCCAGCAGCAGCGTCATGGTCAGTAACAACAGGCGTCGACCACTCCAGAAACGCCCCCAGCAAAACAGACCCAGCCACAACAGCAACATCAGCAGTGCCCGCTGGGTAGGCACCGAAAATCCTGCCAGCCAGGCATACCCCAGCGCCAGCCCTCCCGCCACTATCGCAGCCGGCAGCCGGTGGCCACTCAGGCGGCCAGCCAGCAGCCCAAGCCCGGCCACCAGCCCGATATGCAGGCCCGAGATGGCAAACAGATGGCTTACCCCCAGGCCTCGCAGCATATCCCAGTCTTTATCTGTCAACCCGCTGCGATCCCCAACACTCAGGGCCAGCAACCAGCGCCGGGCCGGTAAATCGGTAGTCATGGCTTCGATATGCTGCACCAACCGGGTACGACTCGAGGGGGCTGCGACCTGATGCGTCAGGGTACCGGTCAGGTAGCCCCGCGCCGTGATCCCCTGCCCCAGCAGCCAGCGCGCACTGTTGAAACTACCCGGATTAAGCAGACTATGGGGAGGTTGCAACCGACTGACCGACTGAATATTATCCCCGGCAGCCGGCATCTCGTCCGACCCATACCAGGACAGCAACACCCTTGGGCGGGGGGAAAGTACTTGACCATTCAGGCTTTTCAGACTGACAATCAGCCTGCTTGCGCCGCGCTCCCGGTGCTGAACACCCTCTACCGTGCCTGCGATCAATTGGCTACGCTGAAACAAATCCGGTGAGTGCAGCCAACCCAGTTGCCAGTGGCTGTAACACAGCGCCCAGACCAACCCGAACAACAGACAGGCCATCATTGGCCTTGGCCGCCAACACAGGCAGCCCAGACAGGCCAGTGGCAACCACCAGTCCCAGGCGGGGAGCCAGGGCCAGACCATGATGGTTGAGATGCCGAAGCAGAAAAAGAACAGCCGCTTATCCATCCGATAAGTATTGCGGACTTGGAACAGATGCCAAAAAAGACGTTAAAACGCCTGATGCCCGATCCGGGCACCATTAAAAATAACAAGTACCTGAGCCTGCTTGGCAGCAGACTGCACGACAACAACCTGTGGCATCTCAACCGTCACTCGGCCGCCGGCGCCTTTGCCGTCGGCCTTTGCTGTGCCTGGCTGCCCATTCCTTTTCAAATGGTGCTGGCCGCCGTGCTGGCCATGACCTTCAGGGTCAACCTGCCGCTGTCGGCGGTGCTGGTCTGGATAAGCAACCCGCTGACCATGCCGCCGATGTTCTATTTTGCCTACCGACTGGGCTCTTTTCTGCTCGACACCCCACCCCATTACCAGCATTTCGAGCTGAGCCTGAGCTGGCTCAGCAACGCCATGACCACCGCCGGCCCTCCCTTTCTGGTGGGCTGTGGCGTCATGGCCCTGGTCAGTTCGGCGACCGGCTTCATGGTGATTCACGGCCTCTGGCGCTGGACGGTATCGCGCCGCTGGAAACTGCGGCGGCGAGACCGCTGATGCTGCGCCAGTGGCTGCGTCATCGCATGCCCAGTCAGGAAACCCTGCGCCAGCATCGCGTTCTGGCCCTGTTTGGTGAACGGCTGCTCGATCCCGATTACTGGTGCTGCAACCGTCATTCTGCCGCCGTGGCCGTGGCCGCCGGCCTGTTTGCCGCCTGGATGCCGCTGCCCATGCATACCCTGGTGGCCATCGGTCTGGCGGTGCTGTTTCGCGGCTATCTGCCGCTCGCCATCGCCATGGTATGGGTCAACAACCCGCTCACCCTGGCGCCGATGTTTTACTTCGCCTACCAACTAGGAGCCCGGCTGCTGAATACGCCCGAACTGGTGTTCAGTGGTTCATTTGAACAGGAAGCCCTGGCCATGGCGGTACCCCTGCTGACCGGCGCTCTACTGATGGGACTGAATTGTGCCTTGCTGGGCTGGATAGTGACCCGACTGGGCTGGCGTTGGAAGGTACAGCTGGCCTGGAAGCTGCGACGGGAAAAACGCAGTCAACGGTGAGGCGTGAGGCGCCGCCTTCGCTGGCGCAGCCCCTGATTGCTGCCAAACCTTCTCTTTCTCTGTAGTCACTCCCGCGAAGGCGGGAGCCCAGTGCAATATGTCATGGATCTCCGCCTTCGCGGAGATGACAATGAAAAATGCACGGTGATGACAATGGGAAAATTGGTGCGATAAAGTGGTATCTACCTAGCGGCACCATTCTCCATCCCCTCACACCTCACTCTTCCTCTTCACCCCTCACAAAAATTACGCTTCGCCCAGCAACTGTCTTGGCAGCAACCGGCCGGCACGCCAGGCCGGGTAAAGGGTGGCAATAAATATCAATGTCAGCGCCGAACCGGTCACCAGCCACAAGTCGGCCCAGTGAAACTCGGTGGGAATGAAGTCGATGAAATACACCTCCGGGTTCAGAAACTGATGCCCGGTCAGGCGTTCCAGCCCCGCCACCAGCTCCGACAGCCGGGTTGCCAGCAACAGCCCCAGACCGCCACCAATCAGCACGCCGGTCACTCCATTAAGCAGGCCCTGCACCATAAAGGCACCGCGGATCTGCCAGGGCCCGGCGCCCATGGTCTTGAGAATGGCGATGTCGCCTTTCTTCTCGTTCACCGCCATCACCAGGGTCGAAACGATGTTGAAGCTGGCCACCGCCATCACCAGCAGCAGCACCACTATCATCAGGGTGCGCACCAGCTGAATATCTCTGTAGACATTGCCCTGACTTTCCATCCAGCTGCTGACGTAAAACGGCGCCGGCAGGCCCATGCCCGCGTTCATGGTCAGTCGGTCGGCGGCCAGCACCTCATTCACCCGCAGATGAAAGCCGAACACCGTATCATCCAGCGCTTTCAGCTCCTGAGCATCCTGCAGGTGGGTATAACCCAGCACGGTGTCGAGCTGACCGCCGATGCTCACCACCCCCTGCAAAGTGAAGCTGTAACGCCGGGGCGAGCCGAAACCCTGGCTGCCCGGAGACGGCAGCAGCAAGGACACCCGGTCGCCTACCTCAAGCTCCAGCTGCTCGGCAATGGCCTTGCCCAAAATCAGCCCCCGCTCGCCGGGCAACAGCACATTCAGGCTGGCACCGTCGAGGTAAGGCGTCAGCTCGGACACTCTGCCTTCCAGCTCCGGCACCACGCCCTGCAGTTGCACCGCCTTCAGCTTGTCGCCCTTGCTGAGCAGTCCTTCCAGCGGTACATAGGGCGACACCGCCAGTATGCCGGGTGCGGCCTCCATATCGCTTGCCATCTCGCGCCAGCCGGCCACCGGCCCTTCGGCGGTATGCAGTTGGCCGTGGGGCAAGACCGACAGAATGCGGTTTTCCAGCTCGCGTTCAAAGCCGTTCATCGCCGACAACCCCAGGATCAGAGCACTGACTCCGATGGCGATGCCCAGAATCGAAGCCACCGAGATAAAGGAAATAAAACGGTTGCGCCGCCGGGCCCGGCTGAAGCGCCAGCCCAGAAAGACACTTAACGGACGAAACATCAGCCTTGCTCCTGCAGACGACCGTCTACCAGCCGACACTGCCGATCCAGCCGGGCGGCCAGCGCCAGATCGTGGGTCACCACCACCAGGCCGGTGCCCAGCTCGCTCTGCAATTCGGCCAGCAGCGCAAACACCTCGGCGGCGCTGTGGGCGTCCAGGTTGCCGGTGGGCTCATCAGCCAGCACCAGTCGTGGCTTGTTGACCAAGGCCCGGGCAATCGCCACCCGCTGGCGCTCACCACCAGACAGCGCCGAGGGCCGGTGATCCAGCCGGTGCCCCAGCCCCACCCGTTTGAGTAACGCCTCGGCCTGCTCTTTGGCCTCGGCCACCGGCCGGCCGGCAATCAGCAGCGGCATGGCGGCGTTTTCGAGGGCGCTGAACTCGCCCAACAGGTGATGAAACTGATACACGAAGCCCAGCTTCTGGTTGCGAAAACGGGCCTGGCTGCGGGCCGACATATGATGCAGGTCTTCCCCTTCCACCAGTACCCGGCCCTGGGTCGGAGCATCCAGGCTGCCAAGCAGGTGCAGCAGGGTGCTCTTGCCCGAGCCGGAACTGCCCACTACCGCCAGGCTTTCTCCGGCGGAAAGTTGAAGGCTGACGCCATCCAGAATGGTGACCGGTTGCGCCCCGTCCTGATGGGTTTTACTCAGATTCTCGACCACTAACAGGGGGTTATTCATAACGCAAAGCCTCGGCTGGATGAACTCGTGACGCCCGCCAGGCCGGATAAAGGCTGGCCAGCACGCACAGTAATAAAGTGGAAAACAACACAGTGAACAATTGCCCGGGCAACAGCAATACCGGCAGCTGACTGCCCCCGGCGGCGGAATAGAAATTGATGCCCAGCAGGTTCAGTACCCCGTCCAGGTTCAGGCTCAGCAGCAGGCCCAGCGCAAAGCCCAGCAGGCTGCCCAGCACGCCGCTGAAACCGCCCTGAATCATGAACACCGCCATCACCCGGTTGCGGCTCAGGCCCAGGGTTTGCAGCATGGCAATTTCGGCTTCCTTGTCGGTTACCACCATCACCATCGCCGACAGAATATTGAACGCCGCCACCAGTACAATCAGCGCCAGCATCAGGCTCATCAGCCGTTTTTCCATCGCCACCGCCTGAAACAGCTCGCCCCGGCTCTGCTGCCAGGTCTCGTATTTCAGCCCATCGGGCAGAGCCGGTAACTGCGACAATGCGAAAGGATCGGTCAGCCACAGACGCAGACCCGAGGCCTGGCCCGGCGCATAGCGCAACAGGCGGGCCGCATCATCTAGCCGAGCCAGCACCAGTTGCCGGTCTACGTCGTTGCCGGTACTGAAGGTACCGACAAGGGTAAAGAGTCGCTGGCTCGGCACCCGGCCCAGCGGAGTGAAACGGCTGCCTTCGGTTACCGTCACCCGCACTTGATCGCCGGGCACCACACCCAGGCTGCGGGCCACGCCCGAGCCCATGACCAGGCCATAGGGCAGATATTCAAAATATTCCCGCGTGCGCGGATCCAGCCCCTGCAGCAATTTGTCCTGCTTGTTGGCCGGATCCAGGCCATAGAGTTCAACCCCGGTCAGGTGCCCCGGGCCCTGAATCATGGCTTCGGCACTGATGAAGGGCGTGCTGGCGGTTACCACCGAATCGGGCGCAAACAGCTCGCGGTATTGCTCAGGGTCGACCAGCCGACGCTGATCGTTGGTAACCAGCGCATGGGGGATGACGCCGAGCATGCGATCTTTCAGCTGTTGTTCAAAGCCGTTCATCACCGCCGACACCAGGATCAGGGCGGCGACGCCCAGCAGAATAC
>JAAEZO010000102.1 GCA_018222825.1 Gammaproteobacteria bacterium | reverse complement strand
CAAGTCGGACGCGGGGTGGAGCAGCTTGGTAGCTCGTCGGGCTCATAACCCGAAGGTCGTCGGTTCAAATCCGGCCCCCGCAACCAATCCTCACGTTTATCGCACACTATTTTATAGTAAGTACGGTGAACGGTCGCTGCGAGGCGACAGTCAGGGTACAGGTGAATAGCCCCGATTTGAAGATCGGGGCTTTTTGTTATCTGCACTTCAGCGCCGGTGTTACCGGTGCACATTCACTGGGCTGCGAGCCCTTTTTTTGTTTTCGGAGGGGTAGCTTTGGCTACATTGGAACAACGATTGACCGATATGCTGTCAGAGCCGGTAGAGGCTCTGGGCTTTGAATTGCTGGGGCTCGAGTTTGTACGCGCCGGCCGGCATTCGACCTTACGTTTGTACATCGACCATGAAAACGGTATTGAAGTGACTGATTGTGCCGAAGTCAGTCGGCAAGTCAGCGCCGTGCTCGATGTGGAAGATCCCATTTCTACCGAATATGATCTGGAGGTGTCTTCTCCGGGTATGGCTCGCCCCCTGTTCAAGCCGGCCCATTATCAGGCCCTTATCGGCCAGCAGGTAGAGTTATCCCTGCGCATGGCGGTGAACAATCATCGTAAACTGACCGGGCTTCTGGTGTCGGTAGACGACACCATGATCAGGGTGGAGGTGAATGGAACCGAGTTTCCGATCGCCTTCGCCAATATCCAAAAAGCGCATCTGGTTCCGAACTTTGACTAACGAGGCAGTCGGACATGAATAAAGAAATATTGCTGGTTGTTGATGCCGTTTCTAACGAAAAGGCCGTGCCTCGCGAAAAGATTTTCGAGGCACTGGAAACCGCCCTGGCTACGGCCACCAAGAAAAAATATGAAGGTGATATCTCGGTACGGGTCGAAATCGATCGCAAGAGCGGTAATTTCGAAACCTTCCGTCGCTGGCAGGTGGTGGAGAATCAGGAAGCCCTGACCAACCCTTACGGCGAAATCACCCTGGAAGCAGCCCAGATCGACGAGCCTGAAATCCAGATTGGCGATTATGTCGAAGACGAGATCGACTCGGTCACCTTCGATCGCATCACCACCCAGACTGCCAAGCAGGTTATCGTACAGAAAGTACGTGAAGCCGAGCGCATGCAGGTGGTGGAGCAGTTCCAGGATCAGGAAGGCGAAATCATTACCGGTGTGGTCAAAAAGGCGACGCGGGATAACGTGATTCTGGATCTGGGCAGTAATGCCGAAGCGGTGATTTTCCGTGAAGATCTGCTGCCGCGTGAATCGTTCCGTTCCGGTGACCGTATTCGCGGTCTGCTGTATGCGGTACGCCCCGAAGCCCGTGGCGCTCAGCTGTTCGTCAGCCGCAGCCATCCGGACTTTTTGAAAGAACTGTTCCGCATCGAAGTGCCGGAAATCGGCGAAGAAATTATTGAAATCATGGCTGCCGCCCGGGATCCGGGTAGCCGTGCCAAGATTGCGGTCAAGACCAACGATCGCCGCATCGACCCCATCGGGGCTTGTGTCGGCATGCGTGGCGCTCGGGTACAAGCCGTATCCGGCGAGCTCAGCGGTGAGCGGGTCGATATCGTGCTGTGGGACGACAACCCCGCCCAGTTTGTGATCAACGCCATGGCTCCGGCGGATGTGGCCTCTATCATTGTTGATGAAGATGCCCACTCCATGGATATCGCGGTAGAGTCCGGCAATCTGGCCCAGGCCATCGGCCGTAACGGTCAGAACGTTCGGCTGGCAGCTCAGCTGACCGGCTGGGAACTGAACGTGATGACGGTGGAAGATCTGCAGAGCAAGCATCAGGTAGAAAGCGACAAGATCATGAATCTGTTTGTCCAGGACCTGGACATCGACGAAGATTTCGCCGCCTTGCTGATGGAAGAAGGTTTTTCTTCCCTGGAAGAAATTGCCTATGTGCCGGTCAGCGAGCTGTTGAGCGTCGAAGGCCTGGATGAAGAGACGGTGGAGGTGCTGCGTAATAGAGCCAAGGATGCCCTGACGACTCGGGCCCTGGCGCAGGAAGAATCATTCGAAGGGGTGGAGCCGGCAGAAGACCTGCTCGCACTGCCCTCCATGACCCGGGAGCTGGCGTATTCGCTTGCCGCCCGAGGTGTTGCGAATCTGGAAGAATTGGCAGAACAGGGCATTGACGACCTTGAAGGAATTGAAGGTCTGAATGAAACCCTGGCAGGGGAGCTAATCATGGCGGCCCGTAATATCTGCTGGTTCGGAGACCAGAACGAAGAATAAGATCAGCGGAGGTAAATGAATGGCAGAAGTTACATTAACGCAGCTCGCCAGCGACATCGACACATCGGTTGACCGTCTTGTCCAACAGTTTCGCGAAGCCGGCATGGAGAAATCCACCGCCGACACCGTATCGGAAACCGAAAAGGCCGCCTTGCTGACGCATTTAAAGAAACAGCATGGCGCTGATGATAAAGAACCCAAGCGGATGACGCTGCAGCGCAAGACCATCAGCACTCTGAGCGTGCCGGTAGTCGGCGGCAAGAGCAAAGCCGTACAGGTTGAGGTGCGCAAGACGCGCACCTACGTAAGACGTGACTCGCTGGAAGAGCAGCAGCGTCAACAAGAAGCAGAAGAGCAGGCGCGTCTGGAAGCAGAAGCACAGGCCCGGCGTGAGGCCGAAGAGCAAGCCAAACGCGAAGCCGAAGACAAGGCCAAGCGTGAGGCAGAAGAACAAGCCAAGCGTGATGCGGAAGAAAAAGCCCGCCAGGCTCAGCTGCAAGCTCAGAACACCACAGAGCGGGGGGCAACCAAGCCCCAAGGCAAAGAGCAGAAAAAGGCGGACGATATGGCGAAGAGCGAAGCAGAAAAATTGAAGCAACAGCGTGAGCAGGAAGCCTTGCGCAAGGCCGAGCTGGACGCCCAGAAAAAGGCCGAAGAAGTACGCAAGCTGGCCGAAGAAAATGAAAAGCGCTGGGCAGAAGAAGCCGCGGCGAAGAAGCCGGAAGACGCGGATTACCATGTCATGACCAACGAGCATGCCAAGGCCGCCGAAGACGAAGCCGACAAGACCGAAGAGCAGAAAGCGCGCCGTAGTACCGGTGGCAAGAAGCGCAAGGGTGGCAAAACCAAGGAAGATCGCGAAAATCGCGAAAGCCGCAATGAACGCCTGAGAAAAGGCAAGCGCGCCAAGGTGATGACGCCCAACTCGATGAAGCATGGCTTCCAGAAGCCGGCGCAGGCGGTTAACCGCGACGTTGAAATCGGTGAAACCATCAGCGTGGCCGAACTGGCCAACAAGATGGCCGTCAAGGGCGCTGCCGTCATCAAGACCATGATGAAGATGGGCGCCATGGTGACCATCAACCAGGTGATCGATCAGGAAACTGCTCAGCTGGTGGCGGAAGAGATGGGCCACAAGGTTATTCTGCGTCGTGAAAACGAACTGGAGCAGAAGGTGCTGTCGGATCGGGATACCGATGCCGAACGTCAGACCCGCGCACCGGTGGTGACCATCATGGGTCACGTCGACCACGGTAAGACCTCGACCCTGGATTATATCCGTCGGGCCAAGGTTGCTGCTGGCGAAGCCGGTGGTATCACCCAGCACATCGGTGCCTACCACGTAGAAACCGATAACGGCATGATCACCTTCCTGGATACCCCGGGTCACGCGGCCTTTACCTCCATGCGTGCTCGTGGTGCCAGCGCTACCGATATCGTTATCCTGGTGGTGGCAGCGGACGATGGCGTAATGCCGCAGACCGTTGAAGCTATTCAGCACGCCAAGGCTGCCGGTGTACCGCTGATCGTGGCGGTGAACAAGATGGACAAGCCGGAAGCGGATGTCGATCGCGTCAAGAGCGAACTGGCTCAGCACGGCGTCATGTCGGAAGACTGGGGCGGCGAAAACATGTTCGTCTTCATCTCGGCCAAAACCGGTGAAGGTATCGACGAGCTGCTGGAAGCTATCCTGCTGCAGGCGGAAGTACTGGAACTGAATGCGGTATACGACGGCATGGCGTCCGGCGTGGTTATCGAATCTCGTCTCGACAAGGGTCGTGGTCCGGTTGCTACCGTACTGGTACAGGAAGGTACTCTGAACCAGGGTGATATCGTACTCTGTGGTCTGGAATATGGCCGTGTTCGTGCCATGAAGGACGAGCTGGGTCGCGAAATCAAGTCTGCCGGTCCGTCCATTCCGGTTGAAATCCTGGGTCTGTCCGGCGTGCCGGCAGCCGGTGATGAAGCCACCGTGGTACGTGACGAGAAGAAGGCCCGTGAAGTGGCACTCTATCGTCAGGGCAAGTTCCGCGAAGTGAAACTGGCACGTCAGCAGAAAGCCAAGTTGGAGAACATGTTCGCCAACATGACCGAAGGCGAAGTGGCCGAAGTCAACCTGGTACTGAAGGCCGACGTTCAGGGCTCCATCGAGGCGATTTCCGAGTCGTTGCAGAAGCTGTCTACCGACGAAGTCAAGGTCAAGATCATCGGCTCCGGTGTCGGTGGTATCACCGAGACCGACGCCAGCCTGGCGGCGGCGTCCAACGCCATCATCCTGGGCTTCAACGTGCGTGCCGATGCGTCTGCCCGCAAGGTGATTGAAGCGGAAGACATCGATCTGCGCTACTACAGCGTGATCTATGAACTGCTGGACGAAGTGAAGCAGGCCATGACCGGCATGCTGGCACCCGAGTTCAAGCAGGAAATCATCGGTCTGGCTCAGGTACGTGACGTGTTCCGTTCACCCAAGTTTGGTGCCGTGGCCGGTTGTATGGTCACCGAAGGTAACGTCAAGCGCAGCAACCCGATTCGTGTACTGCGTGACAACGTGGTCATCTACGAAGGCGAGCTGGAATCTCTGCGTCGCTTCAAGGACGATGTACAGGAAGTGCGTAACGGCATGGAATGTGGTATCGCCGTGAAGAACTACAATGATGTACGTGTAGGCGACCAGATTGAAGTCTTCCAGATCGTGGAAGTACAGCGCACCCTGTAAGGGCGACGTGTACCAGGAACCCCGGTTTCAGTACTGATAAATAAATGGGGGCCTTTGGCCCCCTTTGTCTTGGAAAGAGAATTATGGCCAGAGAATTCAGCCGAGCCCGCCGGGTAGGTCAGGAATTGCAAAGAGAAGTTGCGATGATCCTGCAGCGGGAAATCAAAGATGAGCGCCTCAAGCTGGTGACGGTATCCGGTGTCGAGTTGTCTCGGGATCTGAACTACGCCAAGGTATTCGTGACCTTTCTGGAAAACGATCCGGAAAAAATCGAACAGGGCATGAAGGTACTGAGAGATGCCAGCGGTTTTATTCGCACCCTGGTGGGTAAAGCCATGCGCCTGCGGGTCACGCCCGAATTGCGCTTCTCTTATGATCAGAGCCTGGTGGAAGGGGTGCGTATTTCTACCCTGGTCTCCAGCACCATCGCCGAAGATAATCGCCGGATACAGGAAAGCGGTCGCAGCGAAGCCGATCAAGACCAGGATCAAGATCAAGAGAAGAAGGATTAATCATGGGGCGTCAGCGTCGATTTCGTGGCCGTGAGGTAGACGGCATTCTGTTGTTGGACAAGCCTGCCGGCATTACCTCCAACGATGCCCTGCAACAGGTCAAGCGTATTTATGCCGCCGCCAAGGCGGGGCACACCGGTGCTCTTGACCCGCTGGCCACCGGCATGTTGCCGATTTGCCTAGGCGAAGCCACCAAGTTTTCCCAGTTTTTGCTGGAGGCCGACAAGCGCTATCGGGTGGTCGCCAAGCTGGGCGAGCGTACCGACACCAGCGATGCGGACGGTGAAGTGGTCGAGACCCGGCCGGTCAATGTGGCCATGGGTGATCTGATCGAGGCGCTGGATCGCTTTCGTGGCGAGAGCCAGCAGATCCCGTCCATGTACTCGGCACTCAAGTATCAGGGCAAACCCCTGTATCAGTATGCCCGTGAAGGCATCGAAGTACCGCGGGAATCCCGGCCCATCAATGTCTATGAGCTGATCCTCATTCGTTTCGACAATGATGAAGTAGAGCTGGAAGTACACTGCAGCAAAGGCACCTATATCCGCACCATCGTCGATGATCTGGGTGAAGTGCTGGGCTGTGGTGCGCACGTGACCGTACTGCGCCGCCTTGCCGTGGCGGGCTACCCGAGTGACCGCATGCTGACGCTTGAGCAGCTGGAGTGTATTCTCGAAAATTGCCGGACCCAGGACATAGCACCTCGCCTGGAGCTGGATCCGCTGCTGTTGCCGATGGATACCGCCGTTTCCAGCCTGCCGGAAGTGAACATGTCCGAGCTGGTGGCCGGTTATATCAATCAGGGGCAGGCGGTGCAGGTTTCCGGCGCGCCGCTGGAAGGTTTTGTACGCATGACCATGGGTGACGAACACCAGTTTATCGGCGTCGGTGAAATCGACGACGACGGTAAAGTCGCCCCCAAGCGTCTGGTTCGCTGAAACCCCTGACGTTGCCGACAGAAACGAGCCTTGTCAGGCTTGTTTCTGTCGCTGGCATTTTCTGGTTGCCAACATCGGCTTAACTGGTAGAATGCGCAGCTCGCTTTCCGGCTGAATTAGTGATCGGCTGGAAAAAACATTCATCTCTTTGGAGTAATAAGATGTCACTAAATGCTGAAACCAAAGCCCAGATCGTTGCTGACTTTGCTCGTGCCGAAGGCGACACCGGTTCACCTGAAGTTCAGGTTGCCCTGCTGAGCGCCCAGATCAACCACCTGCAAGGTCACTTCAAGCAGCACATCCACGATCACCACAGCCGTCGTGGTCTGCTGCGCATGGTATCCCAGCGTCGTAGCCTGCTGGACTACCTGAAGCGTAAAGACGTTGCGCGTTACAGTGCACTGATCGCCAAACTGGGTCTGCGTCGTTAATCGACCATCCAGTTCAAGAAAAAGGGGCTTCGGCCCCTTTTTTGTTGCCTGACGTTCAGCGAAATATGCAGACATCGGGCAAAGTATCAGCACCGTCAACTCGCCGCTTTTTGACGCCGACAGCGAATTCGGGCATCGAAAGAGCGGAGCCTGTTGCCAGGTTATTCCGTCAGTTGATGTGTCACCAGAAGGCCGGCGCCAAGCCGGCAGCGGCAAGAAAATCCCAGATCATGAATTCGCAGTTTCCCCCTCATTGCCAACGGGTTCCCACCTTGTTTTTCCCTTGCGATTCTGTCCTTTAAACGGGAATCAAGTATACTGTGCCGGTAAATTAAAAGACCAAACATATTAAGGAATCTACAACGTGAATCCTATCGTGAAAACCTTCCAGTATGGCCAGCATACTGTCACCCTCGAAACCGGCGTTATTGCGCGTCAGGCGAGTGGTGCTGTCATGGCCAGCATTGATGATACCGCCGTTCTGGTAACTGTCGTTGGCAAGCGTGAAGCCGATGAAAGCAAAGACTTCTTTCCGCTGACCGTTAACTACCAGGAGCGTACCTACGCTGCCGGCCGCATTCCGGGCAGCTTCTTCAAGCGTGAAGGCCGCCCAACGGAAGGTGAAACACTGACCTCGCGACTGATTGACCGTCCGATCCGTCCGCTGTTTCCCGAAGGATTCAAAAACGAAGTTCAGGTGATTGCGACCGTGGTTTCGGTTAACCCCGATATCGCGCCCGACATCATCGCCATGCTGGGTACTTCTGCCGCCCTGGCCATTTCCGGTATTCCGTTTGCCGGTCCTATCGGCGCCGCTCGCGTCGGTTACATGAATGGCGAATACGTGCTGAACCCGAGCATCAGCGAGCTGGAAAACAGCGAGCTGGACCTGGTTGTAGCCGGTACCGCCAATGCGGTACTGATGGTGGAATCCGAAGCCAACATTCTGCCGGAAGAAGTGATGCTGGGCGCCGTGGTTTACGGTCACGAGCAGTTGAACACCGCCGTTCAGGCCATCAACGAATTTGCCGCCGAAGTGGGCACCCAGCCCTGGGACTGGCAGCCGAAGGCCGAGAACGAAGGCCTGAAAGCCCAGATTGCCGAGCTGGCGACCACCGAGCTGGGCGAAGCCTACCGCATCACCGACAAGAGCGCACGTCGCGACGCCATCGGCGCCATCAAGGCCAAGGTATTGTCGGCCGTGCTGGCCGCTCATCCCGAGCAGGGCATCAAGGAAGTGCAGGAACAGCTGGGCAAGCTGGAGAAGCAGATTGTACGTGGTCGCGTGGTACGCGGTGAGCCCCGTATCGATGGCCGTGAACCCGACATGATTCGTGCCCTGAACGTGGCGACCGGTCTGCTGCCGCGCACCCATGGTTCTGCCCTGTTCACCCGTGGTGAAACCCAGGCTCTGGTTGCCGCCACTCTGGGCACCGAGCGTGACGCTCAGCTGATCGACGAGCTGACCGGCGCCCGTACCAACCGCTTCATGCTGCACTACAACTTCCCTCCCTACTGTGTGGGCGAAACCGGCATGGTCGGCAGCCCCAAGCGTCGGGAAATCGGTCACGGTCGTCTGGCCAAGCGTGGCGTTGCCGCCGTGATGCCGAGTGCCGATGTGTTCCCTTACACCGTGCGTGTGGTATCTGAAATCACCGAGTCCAATGGTTCTTCCTCCATGGCTTCCGTGTGTGGTACTTCACTGGCGCTGATGGACGCGGGCGTGCCGATCAAGGCTTCCGTGGCCGGTATCGCCATGGGTCTGGTGAAAGAAGACGCCGGCTTTGTAGTACTGTCCGATATTCTGGGTGACGAAGATCACCTGGGCGACATGGACTTTAAAGTGGCCGGTACCACTCAGGGCATTACCGCGCTGCAGATGGACATCAAGATTGAAGGCATCACCAAAGAAATCATGGAAGTGGCGCTGAAGCAGGCGCGCAATGCTCGTCTGCACATCCTGAAGGTGATGGATGAGGCGATGCAGGCACCGCGTGCCGAGATCTCCGATTTCGCTCCGCGCATCCACATCATCAAGATCAACCCCGAGAAGATTCGTGATGTGATCGGTAAAGGTGGCGCCACCATTCGTGCCCTGACCGAAGAAACCGGCACCACCATCGAGCTGGATGACGACGGTACCGTCAAGATTGCCGCCGTGGACGGTGAAGCCGCCAAGCTGGCGATTCGTCGTATCGAGCAGCTGACTGCAGAAGTGGAAAGCGGCACCATCTACGAAGGTCAGGTCGTGCGTCTGGCCGACTTCGGTGCTTTCGTTAACATTCTGCCCGGCAAAGATGGTCTGGTTCATATCTCCCAGATCACCGAAGAGCGGGTCAAGAACGTGTCCGATCACCTGACCGTGGGCGACATGGTGCAGGTCAAGGTACTGGAAGTGGATCGTCAGGGCCGTATTCGTCTGTCCATCAAGGAAGCGAAAGCGCCGGCAGTAGAAGAAGCGCCGGTTGCCGAAGCAGCCAAGGTTGAAGAAACCAAGGTTGAAGCCGCACCGACCGACGCTGCACCGGCCGACAAAGCCGAGTAATATCAGCCATAGCCTGACAGGCTAATGCGCAAATAGAAAAAGCCGGGATAATTCCCGGCTTTTTTGTTTTTGTTATTCCTGACGATAATCAGGCCGTCAGCGGCTTGGCATGAGGCTGACGACTGTCTTGCTGTGCGCCCAGGCGGCGCAGAAAAAGCCGTATCGGATTTCTCTTTTTATTATCGTAAATATAGCGATGAATCACAGTAATAGATCAATTCCAGTAAGCTGTTACTGAATAACGAAACCCGCTGTTGACCGGGCCAGCATCGATGCTTGTTCTTCTGCGTCACTCGCTAACGGGTCTGCATTCATGGCCACACGGCATAACAAGTCTACCTCGGGCGATTTACAGCTTTTACGCCAGGCCAACATCAGAGTGCAATAAATGGGAAGATCATCAAGTTCGAAGGCAATGAGGCTATCATCACCTGCAGCCAGAATGCTCGGCATGATGGCGTAGCCCATACCCGTGGCCACCAGGCCACGAATGGTGATGTCATCGTGACATTCCTGCACGATATTTGGCGTGATGCCCGCATTACGAAAATACCGGTCGATACGATCGTAGCTGCCCGGGGTCGAATCACGCTTGAAGCGTATGAAGGGGGCCCCATCAAAGTCGCGCAGCGATGTGGGTGCCTTCTCCGGCAAACCGGGGTGACGACGTGTGATCACCGCCATGCGGAATGTACCGATGGGCAGGGTATCCAGCAGTGGTTCATC
>JAAEZO010000101.1 GCA_018222825.1 Gammaproteobacteria bacterium | reverse complement strand
GTGGGTGGGTGACGGCTGATATAAATGTTCTTATTGCGACATTTTTCAGTTTGTTTGATGGCAAGGCTGGATGGGTTGTTTTCTGTGCGACCGCCCTGCAACCCCGGCGCAGAGCGGCCAGATGAAGGGGTGGTCAGAAAATAAAGTAGTTGATTTACATCAATGTTTCATCTGAAATGCTTGTTTTACCTGTTCAACTACGTCTATAACAACTACAGTGGCACTCAGGTTAATAAAGGCTTATGTTTCAATGGCTTTAATTTTATTAAAACGACCATATTCAACAAGGTAGTGAGTATGTCACATTCTCGGATTAACCTTTCAAGACGCCAACTTTTTACTCGTCGAAACGTCTCGGACAAGCCGTCATTACCCTGGGTCAAAGAGGCGCAATTTACCGATTTATGTACCCAATGTGGTGAATGCATCAAGCAGTGCCCCACCAAGATCATTCGCCCTTCAGACGGGGGCTTCCCGCGGGTTGATTTTGCACTCGGCGAATGTACCTTTTGTTATCAATGTGCCGAGGCGTGCCCAGAGCCGTTATTTTTGCCAAAAAACGAACCTGCCTGGCACGCCAGGGCGGTGATTGAAGCGGGCTGCCTGGCCAAACAAAACATCGATTGTCGAAGTTGTGGCGACAGCTGTGAACCCTTTGCCATTAGCTTCAAACTGGCCGTGGGAGCAGTAGCTCAACCCCAAATAGACACCGCCAGTTGTACGGGCTGTGGAGCTTGTGTGTCGGTGTGCCCAACCTCGGCGATAACCATTAAAAAAATTTAACAAGAGAGCGCGAATGTCACTTAATGAAGTGCATATTTCAAGTCTGGTTGTTCACGCTGTGCCTAAATATTTGAGCACAATCAAACAGCAGATTGAATCTTTTGACGGTGCAGAAATTTATGGTGAAAGCGCCGCCGGAAAATTGGTAGTGGTTATTGAAACCAAAAATCAAGGCTATATTACCGATACCATTGATGCGATAAATCAGCTCGAACACGTATTAAGTACCGCATTGGTATTTCATCAAATTGAAAATGACTTCGAAGATGAAGTCAATACAGCAGAAACGTTGGATTCAAAGCTTAAGGATGAACTATGAAAATGACCAGACGTGCGTTTGTGAAAGCAAATGCAGCCGCTTCTGCCGCGGCAGTGGCCGGGATCAGCCTTCCTGTTTCTGCCACCAACTTAATCGTCAGCTCGGATGAAACCGCCATTAAATGGGACAAAGCCCCGTGCCGCTTTTGTGGCACCGGTTGTTCCGTGCTGGTGGGTACGCAAGAAGGCCGCGTCGTCGCCACCCAGGGCGATCCGGAAGCCCCGGTGAACAAGGGACTCAACTGCATTAAAGGCTATTTTCTGTCGAAAATCATGTACGGCAAAGACCGGTTGACCACGCCCTTGCTGCGCATGAAAAACGGCCAGTATCATAAAGACGGCGACTTCGAACCCGTCTCCTGGGATCAGGCCTTTGATGTGATGGCGGAGAAGTTCAAAAAAGCCCTTAAGGAAAAAGGCCCTACCAGTGTGGGCATGTTTGGCTCCGGCCAATGGACCGTGATGGAAGGTTACGCCGCATCCAAGCTGATGAAGGCGGGGTTTCGTTCCAACAACCTGGATCCCAACGCCCGCCACTGCATGGCCTCGGCCGTGGTCGGCTTTATGCGTACCTTTGGCATCGATGAGCCGATGGGCTGTTATGACGACTTTGAACACGCCGATTCTTTCGTGCTGTGGGGCTCGAACATGGCGGAAATGCACCCGGTGCTATGGACCCGCATCACCGACCGCCGGTTAAGCCATTCCCACGTTAAAGTGAACGTGCTGTCTACCTACTATCACCGCAGCTTTGAGCTGGCCGACCGCGGCATGATCTTTCATCCGCAGTCCGATCTGGCCATTGCCAACTTTATTGCCAACTACATCATCGAAAACGAGGCGGTTAACTGGGACTTTGTGGATAAACACACCCACTTCAAACAGGCCACCACCGATATTGGCTACGGCCTGCGTGATGATGACCCGCTGCAAATCAAGGCCAGGAACGCGAACTCGGGCGAGATGGCCGACATTTCGTTTGAACAATACAAAGCCTCGGTGGCGCCCTACACGGTAGAAAAAGCGGCGGAAATGTCCGGCGTGCTGCCGGAAGACTTGATCGCACTGGCCAAACAGTACGCGGATCCCGACACCAAGGTGATGTCACTGTGGACCATGGGCATGAACCAGCATACCCGTGGTGTGTGGATGCAAAGCCTGGTGTACAACCTGCACCTGCTTACCGGAAAAATCTCGGAGCCGGGTAACAGCCCCTTCTCGTTGACCGGTCAGCCTTCCGCCTGTGGTACCGCCCGCGAAGTGGGCACCTTTGCCCACCGTTTACCCGCAGACCTGCTGGTGGCCAATCCGGAACACCGCAAGATTGCCGAGAAAATCTGGAAGCTGCCGGAAGGCACCATACCGCCAAAACCGGGTTTTCATGCGGTGCTGCAAGATCGCATGCTCAACGACGGCAAGCTCAATGCCTACTGGGTGATGTGCAACAACAACATGCAGGCGGGCCCCAACATCAACACCGAACGGTTACCGGGTTACCGCAACCCGGACAACTTCATTGTGTGTTCAGATCCTTACCCCACCGTGACCGCGCAGGCTTCGGACCTGATCCTGCCCACCGCCATGTGGGTCGAAAAAGAAGGCGCCTATGGTAACGCCGAGCGTCGTACCCAGGCCTGGTACCAGCAGGTGTCGCCGGTGGAAGGGGCAAAGTCCGATCTGTGGCAAATCATGGAGTTTGCCAAGCGCTTCAACATCGAAGAGGTGTGGGATGAAGCCTTGATGGCCCAGGTGCCGGAATTACGTGGCAAGACCATGTACGACATTCTGTTTCGTAACGGTAACGTGGACAAATTCCCGCTCGATGAAGCACAAGAGCTGAACGACGACGCCCGGTCTGCCGGTTTTTACGTACAAAAGGGGCTGTTTGAAGAATATGCCGAATTTGGTCGCGGACACGGCCACGATCTGGCTCCTTACGATGTGTATCACCAGGTGCGCGGTTTGCGCTGGCCGGTGGTAGACGGCAAGGAAACCCTGTGGCGATTCAACCCGGAATATGACCCCTATGCCAAACGTGAAGGCCGGGATTTCTACGGCAAGCCCGATGGCAAGGCGCTGATCATTTCGGCACCCTATGAAGCGCCGCCGGAAGTGCCCAACGATGAGTACGATTTGTGGCTCTGTACCGGCCGGGTGCTGGAACACTGGCACACCGGTACCATGACCCGGCGCGTGCCCGAGCTGTATAAAGCCATTCCCGATGCGCATTGCTACATTCACCCGGATGATGCCGAGGCGCGTAATTTACGCCGCGGAGACGAAGTGCTCATTCAGTCGCCGCGTGGTGAAGTGCGGGCGCGGGTTGAAACCCGTGGTCGTAACCGGCCACCACAAGGTCTGGTGTTTGTGCCCTTTTTTGATGCGCGCATTCTGGTCAACAAGCTGATTCTGGATGCGACCGATCCGCTATCCAAACAGACCGACTACAAAAAATGTCCGGTAAAGATAACCAGAATCGCCAGCGTGTAAGAGTGGCGAGAGGGTAAACTCCCACTCAGGTAACAGGACAGTTAGACCCAAGGTCACCCCATCGCTTGATGACGCATGGGGTGGTCATAAAAGAATGGAGAGGTTATGCAAAAAATCATGATGGCATTGCTGGCAGCCAGTGTACTGCTGTTCGGTACCGTACAAGCCGAAGAGTCGGCCAAGGCAAACCCGGTGGCGACCGATACCGCCGCTCATACCGTCAACCAGGGCGGCATCGGTGGTGTGGAGTCGTTACGGGGCATGAGTGAACTAGAAACCACGCGCCCGGCGGACGACTTCAAGCGTTTTCCCAAGGATCACCATTTGGACAGTAGTTATGTGTATCAGCCACCCTTGATCCCCCATACCATCCGTAACTATGAAGTGTCGTTAAACGCCAACAAGTGTCTTTCCTGTCACAGCTGGAAAAACGCCAAGGAAATGGGCGCCACCAAGATCAGCGTGACTCACTATGTGAATCGTCAGGAGCAGGTGCTGTCGGATGTGTCACCGCGTCGTTATTTTTGCTTGCAATGTCACGTGCCTCAGGCCGATGCCAAACCGCTGGTTGAGAGCAACTTTCAGAGCGTCGATTCATTGCGGTAATAAAACGCGACTTAAGAGTGAGAGCCATGAAATTATTAAAAAGATTCTGGAAGCGTTTATCCACTCCCAGCAAGGCCGCGGCAGGCGTGGTGCTGCTGATGGGGTTTATCGGTGGCTTGCTGTTTTGGGGGGCTTTTAACACCGGAATGGAAGCCACCAACACAGAGCAGTTCTGTTCCGGCTGCCACGCCCCCATCGTAAAAGAGATCCGTGAAACCATTCACTACGCCAACCGTTCTGGAGTGCGTGCCATCTGTTCCGACTGCCATGTTCCTCATAACTGGACCGATAAAATCGTGCGCAAGGTGCAGGCATCCAAAGAGCTGGCCTTTCACTTTATCGGCACTATCGATACCGACGAGAAGTTCAAGGCGCGTCGTGGCCACCTGGCGCATCGCGAGTGGCAACGGATGAAAGAAAACAACTCGCAAGAGTGCCGTAACTGTCATCAATTCGACTATATGGACTTCTCGGAGCAGGGCCCCCGTGCGGTAAGGCTGCACTCGACCGCCCTGGCCGGTGGCGATAAAACCTGTGTCGATTGCCATAAGGGGATTGCCCATAAACTGCCGGACATGAGCGACGTGGCCGGCTGGCAATAAGCGCCTGGAACGAGAACAAGAGGGGAAACGAATGAGTACCTTAGAATACGTTATCTGGCATATCCTGGGTTACGCCACCATACCGGTGATTATTATCGCCGGTTTTATTGCCGTCGCCGCCGTGTGTATTGGCATTCTGTCGGTGACCAAAGACAAGAAAATTGATTGATACTGCCTGAGAGAACAGGCTGAAAGAAAAAGCGGGGAGGGCGACCTTCCCGCTTTTTGTTGTTGGAACTACTGCCATATCACCGGCGGTAAAGCGTACGGCCAGGTGATTGATTCAGTAGCGATATTCACAGTCGCTCAGATCGCCTAATACTTTCTTCGTACTCTGGAGAGAAGGAGAAAAGCTCGAGACCTTCTTCTGGTTTACATACACATCAAACTGCTCGGCAGCCTGAATGGCTTCCCGGAATGAATACCAAGCGTTGTCACCGTTGCGCCAGCCCAGGTTTTCGGGAATCCAGTAGGCATTGCCGTCGATCAGTAGCTCCAGTGTATTGCTATCACTGGGGGAAAGATCCTCGCCGCTGGCATGGTTGAAATCAACCTTGGTTAACTCACCGTTTTCGCTGTAGCCGATGTCGCAGTTGATGGTGAAGGTATCCCCTTGTTCATTCTGGATGCTGTTGACGAGAAAGCCCTGTCCAAACTCCGATACCCAGATATTGGGAATGGCGTTGGCGTTGCTGGCTGCCAGCAGGGTGGCAGAAATGACAAACGGTTTGATGAAGCGCTTCATGATTTATCCCTGTTGTTATTAGTGATAAAGAGTATTTCACCTTGCCTTTGATTTAGGTAGCTCCATTTGGATAACATGTGACGCAGGTCAACGGTCAGCCTGCTGTGGTTTTTTGTGATCAAAGGTACTGCCAAATACGCAGTGACCTGATCCGCCAACTGAAGTGGCGGCTACGGATTAGGCTCGGATGTTGTGTTTTTTCTGCAGGCCACGCCGTAATTGACGGGAGGACAAAGGGATTCGCTCGGCCGACCATCCGCGCCACGGATGGCGCGGCTGAGCCCCCAGGGAGGGGTTTACGGCGAGTCGGCGGAGTGGGCCCTTTGTCCTCTTTAAGGACTAGCTCCCAGCCTTCACCTCATGTTCAGTGCCAGTTCGTCCGGGTAGCCGCGTTCGCGGGCCAGGCGAATGGCTTCCCGTTCTACCTCGCCGGCGTTCTGGCCTTTGGTGAGGGCGAGACTCGGTGACAGCGGTTGCCCGTCCATCTCCAGCCAGCCCAGTTCGGCCAGCCTGGCGACGATGCGGTCGGCGGCGGTCAGTGCCGAGCTGGCCTTGACGATCTCTACCCGCGCATAGTGATGGCCTTCAAACGATACATCCGCCGCCCGCAGCGAGGGGTCGCTACCCGGTATTTGCTGGGCGCCATACAGCGGCTTGCCGCCGACCTCGGCCTCGCCAAAGGCCGGTAGCAGCCGGGCCAGGTGGGCGATGGCATCCCGAGTGCGGGCCTCGATGTCCGGCGTTTGCCAGCCGTTGTTCAACTGGGCCACATAGGGCTGCGGCAGCCTGGGCTGGGCGCTGTGCTCGCCGCTGGCAGCCAGGCCACCCTTGAACAGGGTAATGCCGTCGGTCATGCCGTGCAGCTGAAAGATGCCGTTCGGGTAGGGCGTCAGCTGGGCCATGCCGTTGGGGGTGCCGCGCTGGCCGTGAAAAATCACCTCCGGCCAGTCGGCCTCGGTCTGCCAGCGGGCCACGTAGGCGGCCTTGTATTCCACCAGCCGCTGGCGGCGGAAGCCCGCCATGTCGTCCACCAGCCCGGTGCGAAAACCGCAGGCATTGACCAGAAAGTCCACCTTGAACGCCTGCGCCTCTCCGTGACCCTGGCTAGCGTGAATGGTCCAGCCGTCGGGTCCTTGCTCCAGTTTTGTGGCGCGGGTATGAAAGTGCAGCGCGCAGTGCGGCACGCCGTTCAGCGCCAGGGTGGCGGTGGCCGCCATGCGAAACAGGCTCCAGCCGTATTCCTGCACCAGAATGAGCGGAAACTTCAGCTTGTCCGGATCCAGATGATGGGCCAGCGGGATCAGCCAGTCGTCCTGGCTGTCGGCCTTGAGCGGAATGGGCTGGCGGGCCAGGGCCTCGAACTGCTCGCGGCTGTAGCAGCGATAATATTCATCCGGCTCGCCCAGTACCCGGTTGGCCGGATCTTCGTCCACCAGCCGCCGATATTCCTGCGCCACCTGTGCCAGCCGGGGCAATAACGCCTCGGCATCGCCCGGATCCGACACCGGGGTGGCGATCACAGTGGGGCGGCGATTGATGCTGTGCGGATAGGCGCGCACCGAGGCGATGGACTGGCGCAGCAGGGTCAGGCATTGCTGGTCGCTGATATCACGATACAGGTTGCCGCCCGCGTGCAGATGGCAGATAGGCGGCCCGTTCACCAGGCCGCTGCCGGCCTCGATAAGCAGGGTCTGTATGCCCATGTTCGCCAGCCGCAACGCCACGGTGGCACCGGCGATGCCACCGCCCAGAATACCGACCTTGAGCGGGCGCTGGGCGGGGGCATGGCAAAGATTCGCGTTCATTTGGTCTCGGTCAGGATGTTTTTAACAGCTCATACGGCGAAGCAAAGCGGCCCGTGGGCCGCCTTCGCCACTCTATTATCCCGTCCGTGGGGGTCAATCATGATGTGGTGATAACGCCAGGCTCACGCCTGATGGGCGAGCAGCTCGTTGAGCATGTCGCCCACCAGCGCCAGTCGGCTCTTGGCATCTTGACTTGGAATGGCAAAGCGCAACTTGGTTGGCCCCTCCATTTTGTAGATGCGCGGCTGGCTTTGCAACAGGCTCACCAGATACATGGGGTCTACCTTGGCATCTTGCGCAAAGGCAATGCTGCCGCCATTGGGGCCGGCGTCAATCTTGTCGATGCCAAGGGCGCTGGCCTTGAGTTTGAGCCCGGCCAGTGCCACCAGGTTCTTGCTCGGCTCCGGCAGCAGGCCGAAGCGATCAATCAGCTCCACCTGCAGCTCGCGCAGGGCGGCCTCGTCTTCGGCGGTGGCGATGCGTTTATACATGGACAAGCGCATGTTCACGTCCGGAATGTAGTCGTCCGGCAGCAGCGCCGGCAGGCGCAGTTCAATTTCGGTCTGCGAACGCAGCAACTGATCCAGCGCCGGTTCCTTGCCCGATTGCAGCGCCTTCACCGCCTGCTCCAGCATCTCCATGTACAGGCTGAAACCGATGGCGGTGATCTGGCCGCTCTGCTCGTCGCCCAGCAGCTCGCCGGCACCGCGAATTTCCAGATCGTGGGTGGCCAGCGCAAAGCCGGCGCCCAGATCTTCCAGCGCGGCAATGGCTTCCAGCCGTTTCTTGGCGTCGGTGGTCATGCGCTTGGGGTGCGGTGTCAGCAAATAGGCATAGGCCTGATGGTGGGAACGGCCCACCCGGCCGCGCAGCTGGTGCAGCTGGGCCAGACCCAGCTTGTCGGCCCTGTCCATGATAATGGTGTTGGCACTGGGTACGTCGATGCCGGTTTCGATGATGGTGGAGCACAGCAGCACGTTGAAGCGCTGGTGATAGAAGTCGGACATCACCTGTTCCAGCTCCCGCTCGCGCATCTGGCCGTGGGCGATGCCGATGCGGGCCTCGGGTACCAGGGTGCGCAGGGCGTCGGCGCTGTTCTCTATGGTCTGCACCTCGTTGTGCAGGTAATAGACCTGGCCGCCGCGCTTGAGCTCCCGCAGTATCGCCTCGCGGATGGTGGCCGGATCCGACTCGCGTACAAAGGTCTTTACCGCCAGTCGCTTGGCCGGTGGGGTGGCGATGATGGACAGGTCGCGCATGCCGCCCATGGCCATGTTCAGGGTACGCGGAATGGGGGTGGCGGTCAGGGTCAGAATGTCCACGTCGGCGCGCAGCGCCTTGATCTGATCCTTCTGCCGCACGCCGAAGCGGTGCTCTTCGTCCACGATCAGCAGGCCCAGATCCTTGAACTTCACATCCTGGCTCAGCAGTTTATGAGTCCCGATCACAATATCGATGCTGCCGTCGGTGAGCCCTGCCAGCACCTTGTCCTGCTCTTTGCCGGTTTTGAAGCGGCTGATGATTTCTACCCGCACCGGCCAGTTGGCGAAGCGGTCGCGAAAGTTGTCGTAATGCTGCTGGGCCAGCAGGGTGGTGGGCACCAGCACCGCCACCTGCTTGCCGCCGTGCACCGCCACAAAGGCGGCGCGCATGGCCACTTCGGTTTTGCCGAAACCCACGTCGCCGCACACCAGCCGGTCCATCGCCTTGGGCTGGGTCATGTCGGTGAGCACGGCGTTGATGGAGGTAAGCTGATCGTCGGTTTCTTCAAACGGAAAGGCATCGGCAAACTGGCGATAGGCCGCCTTGTCGTGGCTGATGGCCTGACCCGGCTTGGCGGCCCGGCGGGCATATACGTCCAGCAGCTCGGCGGCCACGTCGCGCACCTTTTCCGCCGCCTTGCGCTTGGCTCTGGCCCAGGTGTCGTTGCCGAGTTTGTTGAGGTGGGGGTCGTCGGCACCGCTGTAGCGGCCCACCAGGTGCAGGGCGGTGACCGGCACATACAGCTTGTCGCCGCCGGCGTATTCCAGGGTCAGGTATTCGGACTTGAGTCCGCCCGCATCCAGGGTTTGCAGCCCGGTGTAGCGGCCCACGCCGTGATCCAGATGCACCACCGGCTGGCCGATGGACAGCTCGGCCAGGTTGCGAATCAGGGTGTCCGGGCTCAGGCCGGTGGACTTTTCCCGGCGGCGGCGTTGTATGACCCGGCCGCCGAGCAGGTCGCCTTCACAAATCAGCGCCAGCGTGTCGTCGAGAATAAAGCCCTGCGCCAGCGGCCCGACCAGCAGGCCGATCGGATCCTTGCCGGCCACAAAATGCGAAAAACCATCACAGGGCCAGGGCTTGATGGCGCTGCCCGCCAGCAGTTCAACCAGCGCCTCGCGTCGGCCGGCGCTTTCGACCGAGAACAGGATGCGACCTTTGAAGTTTTCGCAAAAGTCGAGCAGTCGGGCCAGGGGCTCGGTTTTCTGGTGCTCTACTTCCAGTGTGGGCAGGGGCTGAATGGGGGCATTCTGCCGATCGCCTTTTTCCAGCACCGGGGTGGCGCTCAGTTGCAGCCGGGGCCACTGGTTCAGCTGTTGCAGCAGGGCGTCGGGCTTGAGGTAAAGCTCGTCCGGCGCCAGCAGCGGGCGTAACTGGTCGTGGCGGCGGTCTTCATAGCGGCTCTGTACATCCTGCCAGAAGCCGTCGGCGGCCTCGTTCAGCTCACCGACACCCAGTACCCGCATCTGCTCGGGCAGCGAGTCGAACAGGGTCTGGGTCTGCTCGAAAAACAGCGGAAAGTAGTGCTCTATGCCGGGAGGAAACTGGCTCTGGC
>JAAEZO010000100.1 GCA_018222825.1 Gammaproteobacteria bacterium | reverse complement strand
CCCGGGCGATGCCGATGCGTTGCCGCTGACCGCCGGAAAATTCGTGGGGGTAACGATCCAGCGAAGAAGCCGGCAAACCGACCCGCACCAGCAACTCGGTCGCCCATAACTTGCGCTCGGTGCTCGACCCCATCCCATGAATCAAGAAAGGTTCCTGCAGTATGGTGCCGATGGTATGACGACCATTCAGCGACTCCTGAGGATCCTGAAACACCAGTTGCATTCGTTGGCGCAAAGGCCGCATTTGTGACCGGCTGTAATCGGTGATGTCCTGCCCCTCGAACAGGATACGCCCTCCGCTGGGCTCATACAGTTTGAGCAGAGCTCGAGCCAATGTCGATTTTCCACAGCCCGACTCCCCCACCAGCCCCAGTGTTTGGCCTGCCTCCAACTCGAAGCTGACCCCATCGACCGCATACAGGGTCTTGCCACGGCGCAGAAGACCACCACCCAAGGTAAAATGCTGTTGTAGTTGTTCTATTTTCAATAACGGACTCTTGGCCGTTTTCGATGGCGCGTTCATGGCGGTTTTCGGCAAGGCACTCATGGTTGTAACTCCCGCCAGTGATGACACCAGACATGATGTGCCGCCTTCACCCGCTCCACGTCGGGTTGTCGCCGACAGCGCTCGGTCATATAGGGACAGCGATTGGCGAAGCGGCAGCCCGCCTGCTGCTCTTCAAGCGACGGCACCTGGCCCTTGATGGTGGCCAGTATTGTCTTGCCTGGTTGATCGAGCCGGGGAATGGCCGACAGCAGCCCCTTGGTATAAGGATGCCGAGGCTGCTCGAACAGGGTAAAGACATCGGCCTGTTCGGCGCTGCGCCCCGCATACATCACCAGCACCTGATCGCAAATCTGGGCCACTACGCCCAGATCATGGGTGATAAAGAGCACCGCCATGCCGGTTCTCTGCTGCAATTCCCGGATCAGATGCAGTATCTGCGCCTGAATGGTCACATCCAGCGCCGTGGTCGGCTCGTCGCAAATCAGCAAGTCCGGCTCACAGGCCAGCGCCATGGCGATCATCACCCGCTGCCGCATGCCGCCGGATAATTGATGGGGATAGGCTTTCAGTCGGGCTTCGGCTTCCGGTATCCCTACCTGGCGCAGCATCTCGGCGGCGGCCAGCTGCTGTTGGCGTTTGCTCAATTCGGGCTTATGGAGTCGATAGACCTCCATCAACTGACGCCCCACCGTATGCACCGGGTTCAGCGCCGTCATCGGCTCCTGAAAGATCATGGCTATCTTGTTGCCACGCACACGATAGCGTTGCTCGGCGGTCAGGGTCAGCAGATCCTGGCCCTGAAACAGTGCCCGCCCCGCCACCACCTCACCCGCCGGCCTTGGCAGCAGGCCCAGCAGGCTCAGCGCGGTGACACTCTTGCCGCAACCTGACTCTCCTACCAGCCCCAGGGTCTGGCCCGACGCCAGCGAAAAACTGACATCATCCACCACCCGAAAGCAACCGGCCTCGGTGGTAAAGCTGACGGCCAGGTTTTCGACGTTCAGCAGCGGCTCCATCAGTGATCCTTCTGCCGCCAGGTTTCCACCACATCCAGCACCGGCTCGAACGTAGGCTTGCCTGTCTTGATCTCGGCCTTCAGCTGCTGATCGATCCAGAACAGGCCGCCGGTGCTGTGCGGTGCCCCTTCCATCGGCCAGAACAACGACGGCGAGTGGCGCGTGCCTTTGGCCTCGGGCAGGCGAACATAACGCCAGTAGGCTTCACGGGTATAGGGCACTTCATAACCGGGAATAAAGATCGCCAGCTCGTGCACTCGCTGCTGTATCTGGCGGGAGATGCCGGCCTTGGCATCAAGATCCATGGTTACCCGGTATTGCTCGATCAATGCATCCAGTTTTGCGTCGCTGATATTGAACAGATTATTGGTCTGCGGTTTATCCGCGTTCACCGAATGAAAGAACTCCCAGTACTGGGGATAAAGACCGCTGCCACCCCAGCCCAGCCAGGCCGCCTCGTGCTTTTTCTCCAGCATCACCTTGAAGCCGGTGGCGCCGTCCACCAGGTTCAGCTGCAAATCGAGCCCCGCCTTGCGCGCTTCTTCCCGCAAAATAGCCAGCCGTGAGGTATGTTCCTGCGTGGTATAGGTCACCGCCAGGCTGAGGCTGTCGCCGGCGGCGTTGCGCAGTATGCCGCCGGGTCCTTGGCTGTTATAACCCGCTTCGGCAAACAAGCCGCGCGCCCGCTCGATATCGAACTCCCGAGCCCGAATATCGGTATCGATGAAGTCACCGTAGCCGGAACCAAAGGTGTTCATCCGCTCGTAGTCGCCGCGCAATATGGTATCCAGCATGCGCTGCATATTAATGGCATGGGCAATACCCTGGCGCACCCGTACATCCCGCAGTCTCGGATGGGCGGTATTGAGATGAAAGCCCTGGGCACCACGCGGAATATCGTTGTAGAACCAGATGCGGTTGATCAGCCCATTACGGTATTCGGGGGTATCGGTCTTGTCGTGCCACCACTCCGGCAGGATCAGGCCGAAGGTATCGATGTCACCGCGCAGAAAGTGCCGATAGGCGATGTTCATGTCGCGCACCACATTCAGGCGAATCCGATCCACGTTGAAACGATGCCGGTAATAGGTGAGTTCATTGCCCCACCAGTCATTCAAGCGTTTGAAGGTGATGGAACGACCCCGCTTGACCTCATCGAAGACATAGGCACCGGTCACCGGCGCCTGCGCCCAGTTATAGCGACGGACCCAGTCATCGGTCAGCTCATAGAAATGTTGGGGCTGGGGAGCGAGACCCACCGCGTTCAGCAGTTCGCGCCGGCTCTTGGGGCTGCCGGCGGTCACCGAGATGGTGTGATCGTCATATCGGGTGATATCGACAATTTCCTCGGTGTAGTAGTTGTTGTACCAGGGGGCACGAATCACCTCGGAGCGCATCATTTCCAGCGCAAACAGAAAGTCGTCGGCGGTGACCGGCTCGCCATCGGACCAGCGCGCGGCCGGATTGAGCTTGAAGTACATGGTTTTGTTGTCGTCACCAAAGGCCCAGTGGGTCGCCAGTGCCGGTATCGGCCGCTCGGTTTCGGGGTGCAGGGCATAAAGGCCGAGCTGGTTTTCCAGAATAAAGGAGCGAAACGCGGTATTGGAGTCCGGCCCCACGGTGCGAAAGGTCAGTGGAAAGCTCTGCAGGCTGCTGGTGAACTCCCCGCCCCGCGTCGCCTCGGGCGAGGCGAAGATCGGATCCTCGTTGTTGGTCAGCCATTCCAGCTGCTCCGGTAGCTCGGCGGCGCTTACGCCGAGGGCCAGCAGCCAGGTACTCAGTATCGTTATCCATTTTTTCATCGCATTCCCTGCCTATTCATAACGAGAGAAATGTTTGGGGTCGAAGGCTTCTCGAATCGCCTCGCCAATAAAAGACACCGTAATCAACACCATCGACACCGCCGCCACCACCGATGACCCTATCCAGGGCGCATCCAGATGATTGACTCCCTGGCGCAACAGCTCGCCCCAGCTGGGGGTCGGCGGTGGCAGGCCGAAGCCGAGGTAGTCCAGCGCCGTCAGTAGCGAGATATTGGCCACCACGGTAAAGGGCGCCAGCGTCACTATCATCACCAGGGTATTGGGCAGAATATGGTGCACGATAATGCGCCCCAGCCCCGCCCCCTGCGCCCGGGCCGCCAGCACGTAATCCCGCACCTTCTCCCGATAGGTCAGGGTACGCATATACCAGGTGATGCCCATCCAGCCGAACAACACGTTGATGCCCACAAACAGCATGAAATTCGGCTGGGTCAGCGACACCAGTATCATGATGACGTAGAGAAACGGCACCTGAGACCAGATTTCGATAAAGCGCTGAAACAGCAGGTCGAACTTTCCACCGACAAACCCCATCACGCAGCCCAGCAAGACGCCGATGGCATAGCTGGCGGTCAGGGCGATAAAGGCAAACCCCACGGCGGTACGAAAGCCGTACACCAGCCGGGCCAGAATATCCCGCCCCGAATTGTCGGTGCCGAGATAGTGCCCTTGCTCCAAACTGGGGGCGTTGGGCGGATAACTGCCGCTGCTGTAGTCCTGTTCGAAGGGGCTCCAGGGCACCGGTGGCAGCAACACCCAGTTACCGGCTTGCCCGGCCAGGGTCGCCTTCAGCTCCCGGTAGTTGGTTTCGTACTGATAGCCGAGACCGAAGGTATCGCCGGTGATCTCGGCACCATAGGTGGGAAAGTAGAGCTGGCCCTCGTATTTGACCAACAGCGCCCGGTTACTGGCCCACAGCTCGGCCGTCAACGCCAGCACCACCATCAGCATGAACAGGCAGAAGGCGTAGTAGCCGCGGCGAATGCTGCGAAAGCGGCGCAGCTTCTTGTGAGTAAGGTCGGAGAAGAGTCTAGCCATCGAAACGTACCCTCGGGTCGACCATCGCCACGCAGATATCCGACAGTATATTGCCCAGCAGCATCATCAGCGAGGTCACCGCCAGTATCCCCATTACCACCGGATAATCCCGCTCCACCACCGCCTCGTAACCCAGCAGCCCCAGGCCGTCGATATTGAAAATCACCTCGATCAGAAAAGAGCCGGCAAAGAATACCGAGATCACGTTGCCGAAATGGCTGGCGATGGGGATCATGCTGTTGCGCAGGGCATGGCCGGTTACCGCCTTGTGAAAGGGCAATCCCTTGGCCACGGCAGTTCGTACGTAATCCGCCGACAGGTTTTCCATCAGGCTGTTCTTCATGGTCATGGTCAGCACCGCAAAATCGCCGATGGCATAGGCGATCAGCGGCAACAGCGCATGGTGAAACAGGTTGAAGGTCTTGGGCCAGAAACCTTCCAGATAATAGAAGTCGTCGCCGACGAAACCGCCCATCGGAAACCAGCCAAGCTGAAAGGAGAACACGGTGAGCAGGAAGATGCCCACCACATAGGCCGGCAGCGCATAGCCGGCATAGATCATCATCGAGCTGATGCTGTCGAAACGGCTGTTGTGTTTCAGTGCCTTGAGGATACCGAGCGGAATGGACACCAGATAACTGAGTATAAAGGTACAGATACCGAAGAAGGCCGAGATGGGGAGTCGTTCCTGAATCAGCTCCCATACCGGCAGGTAGTAGCGGGTCGACTCGCCCAGATCCAGCCGTACCAGCTTGCCCAGCCACTCCCAATAGGCTTCGAACACCGGCTTGTCGAGACCATAAAAGGCTTTCAGCTCGTCAATCTGCTCGGCCGACAACACCTGGCTGCCGCGGGAACTCTGGCTGAATTCACTGCTTTGCAGCTGGCTTTCCATCAACATGCGTTCTACCGGGCCACCCGGCACGAAACGAGTAATGGCAAACACCACCAGGGTGATGCCCAGAAAGGTAGGTAACAGCAGTAACAACCGACGCAGAAAATACTGGCCCATGGTTTTCCCTTAAGTTCGTTCCCTGAACACGGCTCGGCCGGGTCCTTCCCCTCACCCTATCCCATGAACCGGCGAGTTAGCAAGGCTGGATCCCATCCCCGGCACCGATACCGGCTAGGGGGAAATTTACATTGACTTGGACGTCCAGACGGCCTAGCATCCACTGCTATTAGCCATGCTTGCATGACTTGTCTCTACACTCATCTGTTAAAGCAGTTAATAACCATACCGGAAAGGCTCATCCTCCGATGATCAAGCTAACCAATATCAGTAAACGCTACGGTGAAGGTGACGCCGCCGTTCATGCCGTCAGAAACATCGACCTCGAAGTGGCTGCCGGTCAGATCATGGGCGTCATCGGGGAATCCGGTGCCGGCAAAAGCACCCTGATCCGCTGCGTCAACATGCTGGAACGCCCCACCGAGGGCGGCGTCTTCGTCGACGGCCAGGATCTGACTCAACTCAGCAACGGCGACCTGCCCCGCGCCCGCCGTAAAATCGGCATGATTTTTCAGCATTTCAACCTGCTGGCCTCGCGTACCGTATTCGCCAACATCGCCCTGCCGCTGGAACTGGCGGGCATGGACAAGGCCGCCATCAAGCAGCGCGTGAACGAGCTGCTGGAGCTGGTGGGCCTGTCACACCGAGCCAATGCCTACCCGAAAGAGCTGTCCGGCGGTCAGAAACAGCGCGTCGCCATCGCCCGCGCCCTGGCACCCAGCCCCAAGGTGCTGCTGTGCGACGAGGCCACCTCGGCACTGGATCCGCAGACCACTCAATCCATTCTCAGCCTGCTGAAAGATATCAACCGCACCCTGGGGCTGACTATCTTGCTGATCACCCACGAAATGCACGTGGTCAAGAGTATCTGCGACCGGGTCGCCATTATCAACGACGGCGAACTGATCGAGCAGGGCGATGTGGCCTGGTTCTTTGCCAACGCCAAGACCGAACTGGCCCGGCGCTTTATTTCCTCCACCATCAATCTGGACATACCAGAGGAATATCAGCAGCGGTTGTCGGCCGAACCGGAAACCGGCGCCCTGCCACTGGTGCGACTCGGCTTTACCGGCGAAACCGTGGATACCCCGCTGATCTCAATTTTAAGCCGGGATCTGGGCGTCGACGTCACCATTCTCAGCGCCGATATCGAATACGCCGGTGGTGTCAAATTCGGCTTTATGCTGGCCGAGCTGGACGGACAACCGGAACAGACTCAGGCCGCACAAGCCTATCTTCAGGAACATAAAATTCAGGTGGAGTTACTCGGTTATGTCCGACGCCATGATTAATCTGCTGTTATCAGCCCTGTGGGAAACCATGATCATGACCTTTGGCTCGGGCGCCATCGCCTGTGCCCTGGGTATTCCGCTGGGGATAGCGCTGCACGTCAGCAAACCCGGTCAAATCTGGGAACACGCCGCCTTTAACAAGATACTGGGTACCGTGGTCAATATCGGCCGCTCCATTCCCTTTATCATACTGCTGGTGGCCATTATTCCCTTTACCCGTATGGTAGTGGGCACCAGTATCGGCACCGTCGCCGCCGTGGTGCCGCTGACAGTAGCTGCCATTCCGTTTGTGGCCCGACTGATGGAAGGCGCCCTGATGGAAATTCCGGCCGGCCTGGTAGAAGCGGCTCAGGCCATGGGCGCCCGCCGTCTGCAGATAGTCACCAAGGTATTGCTGCCCGAGGCTCTGCCCGGCATGCTCAATGGCATTATCATCACCCTGGTGACGCTGGTGAACTACTCCGCCATGGCCGGTGCCATCGGTGGCGGTGGCCTGGGTGATGTAGGAATTCGTTATGGTTATCAGCGCTTCGATCCTCAAATCATGCTGATTACCGTGGTGATGCTGGTGGTACTGGTACAAATCATTCAAAGCGCCGGCGAACGCCTGGTGGCTTATGTGGATCATCGTTGATTGAAAAGGAGTTACCCGATGAAGTTAGGTTTTAAATCTTTTGCGACCCTGAGTGTGCTGGCCTCTGCGCTGGCGCTGACCGGCTGTGGTGAACAAGCCAAAGACACCGCCGAAGAAGCCGCCGCCAAGCCGCTGCGTCTGGGGGTGATTGCCGGTGCCGAAGAGCAGGTAGCAGAAATTGCGGTCAAGGTGGCCAAAGAGCAGTACAACCTGGATGTGGAGCTGGTGTCATTCAGCGACTACGTCACCCCCAACGTGGCGCTGAACGATGGTAGCCTGGATATCAACGCCTTCCAGCATCAGCCTTATCTCGACAAGCAGATTGAAGATCGTGGTTACGATCTCGTTGCCGTGGGCAGCACCTTCGTCTACCCCATCGCCGCCTACTCTAAGGTGATAAAGTCACTGGATGAGCTGGAAGACGGTGCCAAGGTTGCGGTACCAAACGATCCGACCAACCTGGGCCGAACTCTGCTGTTGCTGGAGCAACAGGGTCTGATCGAGGTAGACGATGCCGTGGGTCTGGAAGCTACCACCCTCAACATCACCGCCAACCCGAAAGATCTGAACATCATTGAACTGGAAGCACCTCAGCTGCCCCGCTCACTGGATGACGTGGCCTTTGCGGTGATCAACACCACCTATGCGTCACAAATCGATCTGCTGCCCGGTCGGGACAGCCTGTTTGTGGAAGACAAGGAATCACCGTATGTGAATCTGATTGTCGCGCGTAAAGACAACCAGAACGACGAGCGAGTGCAGACCTTCATCAAGGCCTACCAGAGCGAAGAAGTCTATCAGGCCGCACTGGAGCTGTTTAAAGGCGGCGTGGTCAAAGGCTGGTAACATCGGCTTGTAAAAGGTTCAAGGTCACGGCTTGCCGTGGCCTTTTTTCTTTGTGCTGTCATAATAACGGGTCAAACCGAGCCTCAGGGATCTTGTATGCAGAAGTGGTATCTGGCGCATTGTCGCCCCCGGGAAGAACAAAGGGCGCTGCTGAACCTGAACAACCAGAATATAGAGGCCTTTTACCCTTATGCCGAGGTCAAAAAGCTGCGCCGGCGCAAAGTCGTGGTACTGACCGAAGCCCTGTTTCCCGGTTATATCTTCGTACGCGCCGATCTGGAGGTCACCAGCTCCATCACCATCGGTTCTACCCGTGGCGTACGTAATCTGGTGCGCTTTGGCGGTGGCCCCTGCGAAGTGCCCGCCGAGCTGGTTTACGATCTGATGTGCCACTGCGACAGCGATGAGCTCAGGGAGCAATTGAGCGACGTTCCCCGCTGTGGTGACCAGGTGCGCATCACGGAAGGCCCCTTCGCCGGTCTGGAGGCGATTTATCAGGAGGCTGACGGCGAAACCCGCGCCATTCTGCTGCTGACCCTGCTGCAAAAGGCGACTCCCACCAGCGTTGCCAACGACGCGTTTTCTCGCCTGTAAACAATGAGGGGGGAAGAAGAAGCGCAACCTCCCAAAACTCTTCTCGACTCGATTACCGGTGCTGCAGCACCATCACCTTGTGGTGTTGCAGCGGTTGATAATGGTCATAGCGCGGCTGTTCCATCAGGCTTTTCCACCACTGACCCGGCGCCATTCCCAGCGGCAAGTCTATGCCCAGTCGAAAGCGGGACTCGAATTTTTGCTTGCTGTTGCTCAACAGCGAGCTCTGCACACGAAGTATTCGCCAGGGCGCGTAGTTGAGCGACCACTGACGGGATAACGCCGCCTTGTATTTGTCGCCGCTGCCGTACAGGCTGAGTTGCCGTCCCTGCCACTGATAATACCGCCCCGACACGCTCAACCCCGGCAAGAACCCCAGCCGCCCTTCGCCAAACCACTGTCGGCCGGACGCCGGTCTTTCCTGCCGCCCCGCCTGCTGCTGCCAGCCGGACAGAGCCCGGTATTGCCCCGCCCCCAGAGTCCAGTCTCTGTGATTCAAAAACATGAGCAGGCCGCCACGGCGATGATCCCAAGCGGCCTGATAATCCATCACCGGCTCGAGATGGCCACTGATGCCATTGGTAAAGTCTTGTTCAACATGCAGCCCGGCCTGATAGGTCAGTCGGTCATCGCGGTAATCCAGCCCCAGCTCGCCCTGCCAGTCACCCATCAGTGGCAGCGCCATGCGACTGCTGAGCAACGGCTCTTTATCGAACAGCGGCAGCTGATAATCCCAGCTCCACTGCTCGGGGTTGAGCCAGGACAGTTCGTTTAACTGCCGGGAGCCAAACAACAGGGTGCTCTCGGCCAGGTTGACGCCCTGCTGCTCCACAAACTGGTCCAGCTGATCGGTCGCCGCCGCCCGAGCCGCGGTTGCAATGGTCAACAGCACGCGGTCGGTTTTAGGCGCCTGGGCCGGATCGGGGGGGCCCAGCCGGGGCAGTTGACTCGGGGTATGCGTGGCCACCGGCATTCGGGGGCGGGGCACCGGTGCTTGAATGGTCAGGGTCGGGGGCAAAGGTGGCCGATCCGGCACCCAAATCCAGTCACCTTCTGCCAGCGGCGTCATGAAGCGCTCGTGATTGAAGCTCAGCCGCAGCTGGCGTTCGGTCAACTGAAACCGCGCCGCCAGTGAACGCCAGTTTTCACCGGGCAACACCTCATGCATCACCATCAAGGGACCAGCGGCCTGTAACGGCATGCCGAGACATAGCGACATCAATAACAGCAAATAACGCACAAAGACGGCTCCGGCTGCGCCTGACAGGGCAAAGAGATTATCTCTAAGCAGCAGGTGGTGACAGCGACAAGATCAAACTCTGGTTATCAAGCTCTGCTTATCAAAACCGGGTTATCCGACCTCAGCTCTGAAAACCACACAGCAGGCGATATTCTTCCAGTACATAGGTGTCGGTCATGCCACTGACGAAATCCAGCAGCAGCCGGACCCGAAAGT
>JAAEZO010000099.1 GCA_018222825.1 Gammaproteobacteria bacterium | reverse complement strand
GCGCCGACCACACCTCTTATCAGGCCCAGGTCAGCATCCAGTTCAGCGGTCGCTATCGCGACAGCAGCGAAGGTGTTGAGCAGGACATCCGCGAGGTATGGCACCTGGAACGCGATCTGACCAAGGACAATGCACCCTGGCTGATCGTCGGTCTGGAAGACAACGCGTAAGCGTGACGGCCATTGAATGACAAAGGCGCCTGCGGGCGCCTTTTCTATTTCTGCGTGTTTGGGGGCCTTGGGACTTTACGATAAGTCGGACAAAGGGCCCGCTCCGCCGACTCGCTTCGAGCACATCCATGTGACGCTCAGCACATGACATCCCTGTCATGTGATGGTCGGCGGAGCAGATCCCTTGGTCCTCCTTTATGCTCCGGAGCCGCCTGTTGGCGCCGTCTACAGCGAACTCGGTGCTTAAAAAGAGGCAACAGAGATTGCCTCCCACGACCGTGAAATGCCATGGACGGCATTTCCGAGCCCCCATGGATGGGTTCATGGCGTGTCGAGGGAGGCGGCTGTGTTGCCTCTGATTTCCGATTGAAAAATATGATCATAAATTTACTAAGATTGGTATAAAACCGAGATCAGAAACCTTATCTGATGGACATTACAAGAACGAGGTGCCGTAATCCATCGGGCTGGTGCCAAAATACCGGGCCAGGCTCTGGCCGATGTCGGCAAAGGTGTCGCGCCCACCGAGCGTGCCCGGGCTGAGTCCGCCACCCAGGCAGATCACCGGCACATGCTCGCGGGTATGCTCGGTGCCGGGCCAGGTGGGGTCACAACCGTGATCGGCGGTCATGATCAACAGATCCTCCGGCTGCAACCGCGCCAGCAGTTCGGGCAAACGACGATCAAAGGCTTCCAGCTCGGCGGCATAACCGGCGACGTTACGTCTATGACCGAAGCTTGAGTCAAAGTCGACGAAGTTGGTCATGATCAGGGTCTGATCCCCGGCTTTTTCCAGCGCCTTCAGGGTGGCATCGAACAGTGCATCCAGCCCGGTAGCCTTGATCTTCCGGGTGATGCCGCAGTGAGCGAAGATATCGGCTATCTTGCCGATGGATACCACCTCGCCCTGTTTTTCCTCCACCAGCTTTTGCAGCACCGTCGGTGCCGGCGGCGCTATGCTGTAATCCCGCCGATTGCCGGTACGGGCGAAGTCGGCCGCACTGTTGCCGATAAAGGGCCGGGCAATCACCCGGCCGATGTTGTAGGGCATCAGCAGTTCGCGGGCGATTTCACAGACTCGATACAGCCGTTCCAGACCGAAGTGATCTTCGTGCGCCGCTATCTGAAACACCGAATCGGCCGAGGTGTAACAGATGGGCTTGCCGCTGTTGATGTGCTCTTCACCCAGTTGTTCGAGAATGGTGGTGCCCGAGGCATGGCAATTGCCCAGAATGCCGGGCAGCAGCGCCTGTTCGATCAGCGCTTCTATCAAGGGTAAAGGAAAGCTGTGCTCGGGTTCGAGAAAGTAGCCCCACTCGAACAGCACCGGCACCCCGGCCATTTCCCAGTGGCCGGACGGCGTGTCCTTGCCGGAAGACAGCTCCTGCGCGTAACCGTAGCTGCCCACCACCTCGGTCGGTAGCGTCACCCCCTCGGCCAGCCGGCCGGTACTGCTGGCATGAGCATGAAAAAGACCCAGCCGTGCCAGATTGGGCAGGCTCAGCGGCCCCTGACGACCCTGATTGGCCTTGCCGTTGGCGCAGGCGGCGGCGATATGGCCCAGGGTGTCGGCGCCTTCATCACCAAACCTGGAGGCATCGGCAGCGGCGCCGATGCCGAAGGAGTCGAGTACCAGCACAATTGCGCGTTTCATGTATTCTCCCGTGACTTGTGGTCATCAAATGTCGGCCAGGCTTCAACCCCGGCTCAGTAGCCGCCCGCCTGCGGCTTCACTTCTTTACCGCCCAGGGTTTGCAGCAGATTATTCAGCAAACTGGAGGCACCGAAGCGAAAATGCCGGGGGCTGATCCACTCGGGCCCCATGATATCGGCGGCCAGTTGCAGATAGTGTTGTGCTGCTTCGGCGGTGCCTATTCCTCCGGCGGCCTTGAAGCCGACGTCCCTGCCTGAGTCTCGAATGGTGTTCAGCATGATTCCGGCTGCCGCCAGGGTCGCATTGACCGCCACCTTGCCGGTGGAAGTTTTGATAAAGTCGGCGCCACCCTCGATGGCAAGCTCGGCGGCGCGCCGAATCAAAACGGCGCTGTTCAGCTCCCCGCTTTCGATAATCACCTTGAGCATCGCCTCGCCACAGGCCGCCTTGCAGGCGGAGACCAACGCCAGTCCCACCTGTTCATTACCCGCCAGCAGGGCACGCCAGGGAAACACCAGGTCCACCTCGTCGGCGCCGGCGGCCACCGCCGCACGAGCTTCCCGCACGGCGAGTTCGATGTCGTCATTACCATGGGGAAAGTTGATCACGGTGGCAATCCTTACCCGCCCCGTCAATTCAAGCTCGTTCAGGGCCTGGCGCGCCAGACCGATAAAACGCGGATAGATACAGACGGCGGCGACAGTACCAAACGGGGTCACGGCCGCCCGGCACAGGGCAACGACCTTTTCATCGGTGTCGTCGTCATTGAGGCTGGTCAGATCCATCAGGCTCAGGGCCCGACGGGCGGCGCTTTTTAATGCTGTTGCTGTCATGGGTGCTCCGGGCCGTTGTCGACGTCGTTAATATACACCGATGAAAGGATAGCACTGCGCCATGACCGGAAAAAAACAGCCGGAATCGGCCATCATCACCGCCCAGGCAGGTCTACGCCGAAAGACCGATGCGGCAGCATTCAGCAACTCCGGTGAAGATGATGAACATCAGCCCCAGCCGAATAGCCGGTTCACATTGTGTTCCAGCTGCTCGGCCAGGGTGGTTGGGTCCTGCCCGCGCAACTCGGCCAGCGCACTCAGCACCCGTGGCAGTTGTGCCGGGTGATTGGGCTGGCCCTGAAAGCCACACAACGGCATGTCCGGCGCATCGGTTTCCAGCACAAGCGCCTCCACCGGCATGGCGGCGATGGTCTTGCGGGTTTTACTGGCGCGTGGATAAGTAATGGTGCCGCCGATGCCGAGATGAATACCCAGCTTCCAGAAGGCTTCGGCCTGTTGCAGAGAGCCGGAAAAACCGTGCAGCACACCGCCCACCGGCGGGGTGCGGCGCAGCCATTTCAACAGTTGATCGTGGGTTTTATGGCTGTGCAGTATCACCGGTAACGCCCGCTCCCGGGCCAGCCGCAGTTGAGCGTTCAGCGCCGCTTCCTGCTCGGCCGCCGCCAGCGCCAGTGTACCATCCAGCCCCATCTCGCCCAGTGCCACACAGCGCTCGTCGGCGCTACTCAGCGCCCGCTCCAGCGTTTGCTGCCAGCCGGCGGAGGCTTCGGCAACCCACCAGGGATGCAGCCCCAAGGCATAGTAGGTACCGGGCAGCCCGGCACACAGCCCGGGCAATGCCGGCCAGCGGGCCTCTTCCACCCCCGGGATCACCAGCCGGCGCACGCCCACCGCCTGCGCCCGCCGCCAGTGGCCGGGCCGGTCGTCATCGAAGGCGGCAAAGTCGAAATGGCAATGGCTGTCGGTGAGGGTCATGGGTCAATTCCAAAGTCGGTTTAGATTCAGCTTAACCGCCGAGCGAAAATAAAAAAGCCCCGGCGCTATGGCCGGGGCTGTTTTTACTGCCGCTTGATCAGTGCTCGCGGGTCTTGCTGAACTGAATATCCGGGTAACGTTCCTGAGCCAGGTTCAGGTTGACCATGGTGGGCGCTATGTAGCTGAGGTTGTCACCGCCATCCAGCGCCAGGTTGTTCGACACCTTGCGCCGGAATTCGTCCAGCTTCCTGGCGTCATCACAGTACACCCAGCGGGCGGTGGAGACGTTGACCGACTCGTACAGGGCGTCCACGTTGTATTCGGACTTCAGCCGCGCCACCACCACTTCAAACTGCAGCACACCCACGGCGCCGACGATCAGGTCGTTGTTGTCGAGCGGACGGAACAGCTGTACCGCCCCTTCTTCCGACAGCTGAACCAGGCCCTTGAGCAACTGCTTCTGCTTGAGCGGATCGCGCAGCCGAATGCGGCGGAACAGTTCGGGGGCAAAGTTGGGAATGCCGGAAAACTTGATGTCTTCCCCCTGGGTAAAGGTGTCACCAATCTGGATGGTACCGTGGTTGTGCAGGCCGATAATGTCGCCGGCAAAGGCTTCTTCTGCCCGCTCCCGATCGCCGGCCATGAAGGTCACCGCATCGGAGATATTGACCGTCTTGCCCAGACGCACATGCTTCAACTTCATGCCCTGAGTGTATTTGCCGGACACGATACGCATGAAGGCGATACGGTCGCGGTGACGGGGATCCATGTTGGCCTGAATCTTGAAAACGAAGCCGCTGAATTTTTCTTCATTGGCTTCCACGATACGATCTTGCGTGGGCCGCGGCATCGGCGCCGGCGCCCAGGTACTCAGACCGTCCAGCACATGATCCACACCAAAGTTGCCCAGCGCGGTACCAAAATACACCGGTGTCAGCTCACCGCTGAGAAACAGCTCGTGATCGAACTCGGTGGCAGCACCCAGCACCAGTTCCAGTTCTTCACGCAGATCGGCGATTTCTTTTGCATCCATCACCTCATCCAGCGCCGGGTTATCCAGCCCCTTGATGATTCTCACATCCTGAATGGTATGGCCCTGACCCGGCTGGTAGAGAATCACTTCGTCGCGATGCAGGTGATACACCCCCTTGAACCACTTGCCACTGCCGATAGGCCAGGTGATGGGTGCGCACATCATGTTCAGTTCGGTCTCGACTTCGTCGAGCAACTCCATCGGATCGCGAATATCCCGGTCGAGTTTGTTGACGAAGGTCACGATGGGGGTGTCGCGCAGCCGGGTCACTTCCATCAGCTTGCGGGTTCTGTCTTCTACGCCCTTACCGCCGTCAATCACCATCAGGCAGGAATCCACCGCGGTCAGGGTGCGGTAGGTATCTTCCGAGAAGTCTTCATGCCCCGGGGTGTCGAGCAGGTTGATCAGGCAGTTGTTGTAGGGAAACTGCATCACAGAGGTGGTGACCGAGATGCCCCGCTCCTTTTCCATTTCCATCCAGTCGGACTTGGCATGCTGGTTGGAGCCCCGGCCCTTGACGGTACCCGCGGTCTGAATGGCGTGCCCGTGCAACAGTACCTTTTCGGTGATGGTGGTCTTACCCGCATCCGGGTGCGAAATAATGGCGAAAGTACGGCGCTTGGCGACTTCCTGCTGGAATTGCGGTGATGACATGGTCGGCTTTCTTCTACTTTGATGAAGGAGCAAAGGGCAACGGTCGGCGCTTCACTCGGGGAACGACAGATAAAACGGTGGCTATTGTCCCCGATCCGCGCCGGATCCTCAATCGGCAGTTGCATTCAGCCCCCCTGAAAAGACGATTTTTCCACCGGTCTTCATCCCGGGGCGGCTTGCCGTTATCATGCGCTTTTGCATCCATGAAGCCGCCGTCTCATGTCTCGACTTTACTGCCACCTCTGTAGCCTGCCCCAAAGCGCCTGCCTGTGCGCGCATGTTTCGCCCCAGCCCTGCCCCTTGCCGGTGCTGATACTGCAGCATCCGCTGGAGGCCAGGCACGCCAAGAGCACGGTCCCGCTGCTGCGCCTGGCATTGCCCGACATTCGGCTGGAAGTAACCGAGCATCTGGATCCCCTGCCCCCACCGGCCAAAGGACGCTGGTGGCTGCTGTATCCGGACGCACAGGCGCTGGATGTGGATGCCGAGGCGGCAACACTGCCGATGGCCGACATCGGCGGCCTGGTGGTGCTGGACGGCACCTGGCGCAAGACCCGCCGGCTGCTGCACCTCAACCCCTGGCTACGCGAGCTGCCGACGCTGAGTTTCAGCGAGGCACCCGCCGGAGAGTATGCCATTCGCAAGGGGCCCGGCGGCCAAGCGCTGTCGACGCTCGAAAGCCTGGCCCATGTGCTTAACCGACTGGATGCCGATTTTGCCCCGGCGCCGCTGCATCGGTTGCTCAAGATCAGGGTCGCTCAGTTCCAGTCACATCAAACCGACGCTGGCTAGCTAAACCAGCAACCGTCGAGAAGCGATAATGGTCGGACCAATAAAATCTGATGCAACCTGTGACCAACTCTGATACATTTTTTTCGGAATTTAACTGCTCATTTGATCACAATATCCGTTATTATTATGCCGCTCGGTTTCAGCTGGCTATTTTTTAGTCTGAAACCGACTCCTGAACGCTTCCACCGAAGGTAATCACCAAGGCTTTGATATATAAAGCTTTTACCTTTTATGGAAACACAAATTCAGGATTTGCAATAGGTTTAATATGATTTAACTGTTAAATAACATTGACATTCATCATATAATTGAAAAAAATCTACACACAAATTGTCAACATTTTGAATTTCAATACGTACACAATTTGAACACGAGAAGGCAGCGCATGTGGTCTCAGCACCCGGCTCAACGCAAGCTGGGCATCTGTTTCGATGCGCTAGGGTCCCAACTAAAAAATATGAAACAGAGAAGGTAAGACCATGGAAGCGTATCTGCTGGAATTTGGTAACTTGTTGCTGAGATGGCTACACGTCATCGCTGCTATCGCATGGGTGGGTGAGTCCATCTACTTCGTTATGCTCGATAACGGTCTGAGACCGCCGAAAGATGCCGAGTGCAAGAAGAAAGGCGTCTACGGTGAAATGTGGGCCGTACATGGCGGTGGTTTCTATCACAACCAGAAGTACGCCACCAGCCCGGAAAAACTGCCGGAAGACCTGCACTGGTCCTTCTGGAAGTCTTACGTTACCTGGCTGTCCGGTTTTGGTCTGTTCACCCTGCTGTATCTGACCAAGCCGAGCTTCTACCTGGTTAACGCCAACAGCCCGTGGGAATGGGCCGCCAACATGGTTGGCTGGCAGGCAAACGTTGCCGCCCTGGCCTTCCTGGCGCTGGGTTGGATTGTGTATAACGAGCTGTGTAAGCGCATCAGCCCCAACATGACCCGCGATGGTATCCTGAGTGTTGCCGTTGCCGTGATGATGGTTGTGGTGGCTTACCTGAGCACGCACATCTTCTCTGGCCGTGCCGCCTTCCTGCTGACCGGTGCCGTCATGGCCACCGCCATGTCTGCCAACGTGTTCTTCTGGATCATTCCTGGCCAGCGCCGCATGGTAAAAGCCATGAAGGCCGGTGAAACCCCGAACCCGATTGACGGTTTGCGTGGCAAGCAGCGTTCAGTACACAACACCTACTTCACGCTGCCCGTGGTATTGCTGATGCTGAGTAACCACTACTCCTTCACCTATACCCACCCGCAGTCCTGGGTAATCATGACCCTGTTCATCTTTGCAGGTGCTCTGATCCGTCAGTACTTCGTACTGATGCATGCCGGTCACATCCGTCCCGGTTATCCCATCGCCGGTGTGGCGTTGATCCTGATTGCCATCTGGTTTGGTGCTCCCAGCACTTCCAAGACGGTTGAAGCACCTGCCGCTCAGAGTAACGTAACCGCTACCGAGCAAGCCGGAGAAGCAGTACCAGCCGTTGAAGGTACCACCACGGGTGAAGTGACCCTGGCGCAAGTAGAAACCATCATGGACAACCGTTGCGTACAGTGCCACGCGGTCAACCCGACTCAGGCCGGCTTTGCCGCCGCCCCGCTGGGTGTGATACTGGACTCTGCCGAGCAGATTAAACTGCAGGCCGATCGTATCAAGCAAGTGGTTGCCAGCAAATACATGCCGCTGGGTAACATGAGCGGAATGACCGACGACGAGCGCGCCATGATTGCCGCCTGGAACGGTCAGTAAGCTAAAAACGACGTAGCGATTCGCTAACGTCAAAAGGCCCGCATCATGCGGGCCTTTTTTATTGGCCTAGCGCCAACACGCGGTACTTACCGCCCCTTCTGCTGACTGCCCCCGCCATAGACTCCTGTCGCTTTTTTGCTCGGCAACAAAACCCTGCACCGCACAACAAAAAAGCAACAACCCCACTAAAAACACTTATTTTCAGTGTTAAATTAATATTATTTCGGCATAACTCAACAATGCATTGCAAAATAAAGGTTAGACTCCAGAGTGGGCCATGAGTAACTGCCCCCGTCACTCACACACAAGGACTCGCACGCATGAATACGCCAAACCACGATATGAATGAAAAAATCTGTGTTGTCACCGGTGCCGCCCGAGGCCTGGGCCGCGCCATCAGCGAAACCCTGGCCCGGGCCGGTGCGGCACGCGTCTATGCCTGCGACATCAACATGGCTCCGGCCGAAGACTGGATCGACGGCTACCACAACATCACCGCCATTACCCTGGATGTGTGCGACCCCGCCGCGCTGAGCGGCTTGAACAGTCGTATCATGGACGAACACGGCCGGGTGGATGTACTGGTGAACAATGCCGGCATTACCCGCGACGCCCTGCTCGAAAAAATGACCGAATCCGACTGGGATCGAGTGCTGGACGTCAATCTCAAGGGGGTGTTCATGATGACCCGGGCCATGCTGCCGCTGATGAAGCTGCAGGCCAAAGGCAGCATCGTCAGCATCTCGTCCGTAGTGGGTACCGACGGTAACATCGGCCAGAGCAACTATGCGGCCAGCAAGGGCGGCATTATCGCCATGACCAGAGGCTGGGCGAAAGAATTCGTCTACGGTGGCGCCCAGATCCGCGCCAACTGCATCGCCCCCGGCTTTATCAATACCGAAATGACTCAGGCGGTGCCGGCAAAAGTGCTCGAGAAAATGACCGCCCGCATTCCGCTGGGCGCGTTGGGTGAAGCGCAGGATATTGCCGAAGGGGTGCTGTTTCTGGCCAGTGACCGTTCCCGCTACATTACCGGCCAGGTACTGAAAATAGACGGCGGCCTGGTGTTGTAACCAGGTACCTCTGCTTAACGAGCAACGAACTGATGATTCAAAGACGGCTGCAGGCCGTCTTTTTTTACAGCATTTCGGCCCGGCTGCTCAGGTGCAGGCGACGGCGCAGTCGTCGCGCCAGGGAGTCCACCAGCATATTGAGCCCGGCACAAACCAGCAGCAGCACCATGGCGCGGTCGAAGCGAAACTCGCTGAACGCCGAGTCGATGAAAAAGCCCAGCGTCGGAATACCCAGCATGCCGAGGATGGCGGTTTCCCGAATCAGGTTTTCGAACCGATACAGGCTGTAGGCCAGAAAAGTCCGGTACAAACGGGGCAACACCTCGAAACAATACAGATTCAGCCCGCGTGGCGCATCGGCCCTCAGCGTCAGGGTATTGAGATGATGGCCAAGCAGATGGGCGATGATGGCACCGTTATGCAGCCCAAGCGCCAGCACCGCGGGCAACATGCCCGGCCCCAGCAGCAGCATGCCGATAAAGGCCAGCAGGTATTCCGGCAAGGAGCGCATCAGCACCAGCCAGCCATGACTGCCGGCGCGGGTCAGGCCATTGCCGAAACGGCGTGAAATCGCCGGAAACCACAGCAGCGCCAGCACGCCGGTCACCAGCAGCGCCAGCATGGCCAGCACCAGGGTATTGAACAGGCCGGGCACGATTTGCTGCAGCCACAGCTCCTGCAGCCAGGGCAGCAGCCCGGCCCAGTCACCATTGCGCAAGGGCGCAGGCACCATGTCTTCGGTAAAAAAGCGCGCCATCAGCGCCCAGTTCAGGCTGGCCACCGGCGGCAGCCAGAGCAGCGAAGCCAGCAGATACAGCGGCACCAGCCGGGGTCTGAGCCACCACTTGAGGGTGGCGATGATCAGCACCAGCGCATAAAAGAAACTGGCCGCCTCGCCGTAATAGCCCTGCCGCAGCAAGGACTCCAGGTGATAACCCAGGGTGGGCAGGCCGATAAAGCCCAGCACCGCCGAGCTGCGAATGCCGCACTCCAGCCGGTAGCCGGTGTAGGTGGCCATCTGCCGCCAGCACAGCGGCAACTGCACAAACAGCAGCCGCGAGGCCCAGCCCATTCCGGGTTCCAGCGCCTGCTCCGGCGACGGATCCGCCTCTTCAAACAGCTCGCCGTAGATCTTGGCGAAGGTGCCCGCATAGGGCAGCGCTATGGCCAGCATGCCGGCCGGGGCCGACAGCCCCAGCAACTGAATGAACAGCAGCGCCCAGAACAGCTCGTGCACCGCCCTGAGCGACGCCGACAGCCGCCGAATGGCCGCGTGGCGATAGCCCGCCGCCAGCCCCAGGCCCAGCACGGCGCCCAGTGCCACGCCCTGCAGGGCAAAAGACAGGGTGTTGGCGATGGCGCCGCCCAGGGTGGCCAGCGCCGGCAATTGCGGCTGCAACAGTCCGGCGCCCAGCCGGGCAAGCTCACCCCAGGGATCCACCGCCGTGATCGACAAGTCGGCCCAGGGCAGGCACAGCAATGCCAGCAGCACCAGCAACAGGCTGCTGTGCACCATGGCGCGAGCGGGTTCTGGCTGAGCCTTCAGCATCGCCGGCCCATCAACGCCGTTGGTACAGGGTGTGCAACTGGGCTGCCGTCAGCGTCTGGCTGTCGGCATCCAGCACCACCTGCCCCTCGCGCAGACCTACCACTCGCGTGCAGTGAGTGAGTGCCTGCTCCACGTTATGCAGCGCCAGCACCA
>JAAEZO010000098.1 GCA_018222825.1 Gammaproteobacteria bacterium | reverse complement strand
CCAAGGCCGGCAAGCCGGTCGACACCCTGGTTGCCACCCTCAAGCAATATAAGGCGCCGCCGTCACTGCTCGGCTTTGGTATTTCTACCCCGCAGCAAGTGCGCGACGCCATTGCGGCCGGTGCCGCCGGCGCCATCTCCGGCTCCGCCGTGGTCAAGATCATCGAGCAGAACCTGAGCAACCCCCAAGCCATGCTGGACGCCCTGACCGCCTTCGTGAAAGACATGAAAGCCGCGACAAAACCGCTGTAAAGCCGGAAGCTGAAAGCTGACAGAAAAGACAAAAAGCCGTAAGCAACACTGCCTACGGCTTTTTTATTGCCGCGTTCCTGCCTATTCGTGGGGGCGAACTCATTTTCGTAGGGTCGAATTCATTCGACCAATAGACACACAGCAACCCCTCCCCTTACTTACACCCCCGCGGTTATTCTGCCGAGGAGCGCCGAGCCGCCCCTCCCCCTTGGCTGCGGCATAACAGGCAAGGCGGCGGGTCTACCCCAGGGGGAGGCTGGGTGGGGGTGTCACTTTTGACCGGGTGCAGCAACCCCTCCCCAACCCTCCCCTTGCCTTGCACCCCGCTGTTATTCTGCCAAATTCCAGGTTAAGGGGAGGGAGCAGCTCGGCACCAAACAGCCCCTCCCCCTTGGCAGCGGCATAACAGGCATGGCGGCGGGTCTACCCCAGGGGGAGGCTGGGTGGGGGTGTCATTTTTGGCCAAGCCCGTCTTACCGCTGATAGCTTACGGCTTATGGCTGTCTTTCACCCCGAAATACCGCTTATGCAACTCGCGGATTTGTTCGGCCAGCTCCGGCGCCGGGCCTGCAACTTCAATTTCCGGTGCCACTTCCTTGATGGCCAGCGGCTTCACCGGCGACTCCGGCAGGCCCCATTCGCTGCACCAGTCGGTAAACTGCGCCGCCGAGCTGGCATACACAATGCGCCCCAGCCCCGCCCAGGCGTGTGCCGCCGAACACATGGGGCAATGCTCGCCCGAGGTATACAGGATGGCCCGCGCCCGCTCGGTTTCACTCAAATGCTCGGCCGCCCAGTGTGCCAATGCAATTTCCGGGTGCCAGGTGGGCTCATGGCTGTGAATACGGTTGTGATCCTCCGCCAGTACCGCCCCCTCGGCCGATACCAGCACAGAGCCAAAGGCCATGTCGCCACCGGCCAGCGCCTCTTCTGCCAGCGCCACGCAACGACGAAGATGCCGTAAATCCTGCTCGTTCAAAGCCATTATTGCCTCCCATATAAACGTCAGTTTGGCTTGGGTATGTTCCAATCCATTACAGCTGACCGCCTCGAACACCGCAAAAGCACAACGGAGCGTATCAAGACCAGGTAAGCTTTTATTGAGTCTGATAAGGTACTGAACAAACTACCAAGATAAAAGCAGGAAAATGTCTCTCGACTATTACCAGCGGCAGGCCGCGCAGTTCTATCAAAGTACCGTATCCGTAGACATGACGCCGCTTTATGACCGCTTTCTGCCAAGGGTGCCGACCGGCGGCCATATTGTGGATGCCGGCTGCGGCTCGGGGCGCGACAGCCTGCATTTTTCCCACCTGGGATACAAGATAACCGCCTTCGATGCCAGCCCAGCGCTGGTCAAGCTGGCAGGCCGTCATACCGGCCTGCCAGTAGTTCAGTGCCGCTTTGAAGAATTCAAAGCTCCGACGCCTGTAGATGCCATCTGGGCCTGTGCTTCCCTGCTGCATGTGCCACATGCAGATCTGGCCAGCGTGATGGCTCATCTGGCAGCGCAACTGAAACTCGGCGGCGTGTTTTACTGTTCCTTCAAGTACGGCCAGGGCGAAAGCAGCCGTGAGGGCCGTCATTTCACCAATCTGGATGAAAACGAATTGAAGCAGTTGCTGAACGGCCTGCCACTGCACATAGCCGAGCAATGGCAAACCGGTGATCTACGCCCGGGTCGGGAACAGGAAGCATGGCTCAACGCCCTGCTGATAAAGGTAGCGCCATGACAGCACCACAACTGTTAACCGGAGGCAACGCGGCAGATGCCGGCTTTAACCAGCCACTGCTCGGCCCGTTGCGGGATGCTATCAACGCCACCGGCGAAGGCAGCCATATCGATATTGCCGTGTCCTTTATTCGCCAGAGTGGGCTGTCACTATTGCAGGAGCCGCTGTTCGAAGCGCTAAAACGCGGTGTGCAACTCAGGGTCATCACTTCCGATTATCTGGACGTGACCGAGCCGGTGGCTCTGCGCCGACTGATGCAACTGGCCGAACGAGGCGCCCGCATCGGCATTTACGAGAGCGCTGGCAATCCCGGCTTTCATCTCAAATCCTACCTGTTTATTCGACAGCGTACCGACGGCCGGCTACAGGCTCAGGGCTTTGTCGGCTCCAGCAATATCTCGCGTGCCGCCCTCACCGACTCGCTGGAATGGAACTGGTGCCTTCGGGTAGATGATGACGGCACTAGCCCTGCTGCTGCCAGCCTACTGAAGTTACAGGCGCAAATGCGGCAACTGGCGCAAGACGCCCGGGTGGTGCCGCTTAGCCACACCTGGATAGACGACTATCTGATCCGCTACCAGCAAAGTCCGCTCACCGGACTACGTTCCATTACCGGTGACAGCGCAACCGATGAAGAGACCCTGCGCGAAACGCCCCTGCCCAACGCCGTGCAACAAGAGGCACTGGCGGCACTGAAGGTCAGCCGCAGTCGGGGGTATAAACGCGGCTTGGTAGTCATGGCTACCGGCCTTGGCAAGACCTGGCTTGCCGCCTTCGACGCCCGCCAGCTCAAAGCCAAAAAGCTGCTGTTTGTGGCGCATAGAGACGAGATTATCCGCCAGGCCCAAAGCACCTTTATCCGCATGCAACCACAGGCGCACACCGGCCTGTACAACGGCCAGCAGCAGGATCAGGCCGATTGGCTGTTCGCGTCGGTGCAGACCTTAGGCCGAGCCGAGCACTTACGCAACTTCGCCCCCGAGCACTTCGACTACATCATCGTCGACGAATTTCATCATGCCACGGCGCCCACCTATCGCCGGTTGCTGGACCATTTTCGTCCCCATTTTCTGCTCGGGCTAACCGCCACTCCGGACAGAACCGATCAAGCCGATATTCTGGCCCTGTGTGATGACAACCTGGTATTCGAGCGCGGCTTGCGCGACGCCATCGTGGACAGGCATCTGGTGCCCTTTGTCTATCAGGGTGTTTATGACGAACACATCAACTACGACGAAATTCCCTGGCGCAACGGCCGCTTCGATCCCGATGCACTGGACTCAGCATTTGCCAGCCGAAAACGGGCAGATCACGCCCTAAAAAAATGGTCGGCATTTTCCCAACAACGCACTCTGGCGTTTTGTATCTCTACCCGCCATGCCGACTTTATGGCGCGCATATTCAACGACGCGGGCATCCGCGCTGCCGCCGTTTATAACGGCTCGGCCATGCCGCGCAACCAAGCACTGACCGAGCTGGCCGACGGCAAACTGCAGGTGATTTTTTCGGTGGATCTGTTCAACGAAGGCACGGATCTGCCCGCCATCGACACCCTGCTGATGCTGCGCCCCACCGAGTCGCGCATCATCTTTTTGCAACAACTGGGCCGCGGCCTGCGCCTGCATCCGGGCAAGCAAAACCTGATGGTGGTCGATCTGGTGGGCAATCACAAAGCCTGCCTGTTCAAGCCAGAGCTGTTACGAGAAGTCACCCGTATTGAAGGCAGCGGCGGCCAAACGACGTCAACGCTGCCCGAAGGCTGTTTTATCAACCTTGATCCCGAGCTAATCCCGTTGATGGACAAGCTGCGTTACGGCGGAAAAGTCAGAGTCGTTGATGACTACCAAAGGCTTAAAGATCAACTCAGCTACCGCCCCACTGCGGTGCAGGCCCTTCAGGCCGGGCTCGACTTTAGCAAGCTGCGCAAACAGCATGGCAGCTGGTTTGAACTGGTACATAGGGAAGGGGACCTGTCCGCAGAAGGCGGCAAGGTTCTGACAAAATTGCAGGACTTTCTGCTAACCGGTATCGAAATCACCACGCTAACCAAAAGCTTCAAGATCGTACTGCTGCAAGCGCTGCTGGAACTGGACGGCCTCTGCCATCCGCCCACTCTGGCGGCACTGGCCGAACAGTCGCGCTATGTACTGGAACGCCATCCCGATCTGTTGCAGCTCGACCTGCCCGCCAAACAACAAGCCATAACGGCTAACTCCGCCGCCTGGCTTAGCTACTGGAAAAGCAACCCGATCAAGTTCAGTACCGGTGGTAATCAGGGTTCTCAGGCCGACTACTGGTTCGAGATTAAAGACGACTGCTTCTGCCCCCGTTTTGAGTTACCTGTTGATGAGCTGGATACCCTGCATGTGATGATGCAGGAACTGGTGGATCTGCGCCTGGCCGAGTACCGCCGCCGCAAGGCACCGCTGTTAGCGAAAGCGCCGTCGCTTGAAAAAATAACACAGCCAGCAACCGACACGCCGGTGGCCGAGGTTGTCGAATTACTCTGTTTCCCCGATCTAAAAATTGCCTGCGGCCATTTCAAAAGCGGCAACAGCAACCACGCCGAGCTGATGCCCATATCCGGTCTGGAGCCCATATCAAACCACTACGGCAGACTCGATTCCGAACGGCATTTTCTGGCCCGGGCCAGCGGCAACTCCATGAATGGCGGCAAACAACCTGTACAAGACGGCGATTTATTACTATTGGAATGGATTACGCCCCAAACCGCCGGCTCGATCAGCAACCAAATCCTAGCCATAGAACGGCAGAACGAGTCAGGCGACAACCAGTACTTACTACGGGTAGTGAAGAAAAGTCCGGATGGCGGCTATCTGCTGCACGCCACCAATCCGGATTATGAAGACATTACCGCCACCGATGAGATGAAACCTTTTGCACGGTTCAAGAGTGTGATTACAGAGTCAGTTCAATAACAAGAAACATAAAAACAATTATAAGGGACAGGATGAAATCACCACTGGCACAAGGGCTCTACGATCTGCTCACCACTCAGGGAATAGCACAGGCACTGTCAGAAAGCGGGCTCACCGCTCAGCCTGAAGATCTGGACCCGGCATTTAGTCACGAACGCCTAGCCGATGTTCTGGCCGAGCAGTTATCTCAGTTATTATCTGGCGTCGGTGGTGACAAACAGAGCAAGGTGAAGGCACAAGCAGAGCTTATCAACGACATACTGCAATACTCCCGCCAGCGGTTGGAGCAGGATGAAGCACCCGACCTACTATGCACTCCGCCCCAAGTGTTGCGCTCTTTGTATTCAGCCCAACAAAAGCCGGAGCTACCGGCTATTGGCCTGGCCCAGCCTTGGTTATTTACCGCCGGTAAAGACTCCCCCGCCCTGCTACATGAACTGACCGCCGAGCTAGCGTCATGCAACAGCGTCGATATTCTGATGAGCTTTATCACGGTGTCTGGGGTGCGCAAGGTCATTGAGGTGCTCAAACAGATCACCAGCACCGATGCCAAAGGACAAAGCCAAGCCAAAATCCGGGTGCTGACCACCACCTATATAGGAGCCACCGAGCAAAAAGCGCTGGATACGCTAGCCAGATTACCTAATTGCGAAATTCGGGTATCACTCGACGGCCGTCGCACCCGCTTACACGCCAAGGCCTGGATTTTTGAGCGGAACACGGGTTTCGGTTCTGCCTATGTGGGCAGTGCCAATCTATCTGGTGCCGCCCTAATGGGCGGTCTGGAATGGACGGTTAAATTCACCGAAAAAGGACAGAATAAGCTCTATCAACGGGCACAGGCGCATTTTGAAACATTATGGGAAGATGGCGAGTTCAGCAGTTATAACCCAGATGATCAAACCCACCGAAACGAATTGGCTAAGGCACTGAAACAACAGTCTGGCCGGGATCTGATCGCCACTCCTACCTTCTTCGATATCGAGCCTAAACCCTTTCAGCAGGATATTTTGGAACAGTTGGATAACGAGCGAGCACATGGCCGAATGCGCAACCTGTTGGTTGCCGCTACCGGCACCGGTAAAACCGTGATGGCCGCCTTCGATTATCAACGGCTCGCCCGAAAACAAGGCGGCTTACCGCGGCTGTTATTTGTGGCCCACCGTAAAGAATTACTGATACAAGCCATGCGCACCTTTCGGTTGGTATTACGTGATGCCGAGTTTGGCGATCTCTTTACTGGTGAGCACCAACCAGCTCAGGATCAGCACTTGTTCGCCACCATTCAAAGCCTTAATGCCCGTAAACTGGTCTCTCAGCAAACCGTAGATTACTGGAACATGGTGATTGTCGACGAATGTCATCACATAGAAGCCAACAGCTTCGAAACGCTGCTTTCAAGCCTAGCTCCGGCTTACTTACTGGGCTTAACCGCCACCCCAGAGCGAGCCGACGGCAAGAATATTCTGCGCCATTTCGATAACCGACCCGATGGCTCACCGGCAGCCCAATTGCGGCTGTGGCAGGCACTGGATCTGCAGTTGCTCGCTCCCTTTGAATATTACGCCTGCGACGATGATACCGACTACCGTGAGATCCCTTGGCACCAGGCTAACGAGTTCAAAGCGCTGGATAATCTACTGACCGGCAACCATGTTCGTGCAGCGGCAGTGATCCGCGCCTGGCAACAGTTGGTGAACGATCCCCGGCGCGGCAAAACCCTGGTATTCTGTGTGAGTATTCCCCATGCGAAATTTATGGCAGATCAGTTTAAAAAAGCAGGCATCATCGCCCGAGTAATCACCGGTAAAAGCTCTGCCCAAGAACGCCGAGATCTACCCAAGCAGCTGGAACGCGGTGAAATCCATGCCATCGTCACCGTGGATCTCTATAACGAAGGGATCGATCTCCCCTTTGTCGATACCTTGCTGTTATTACGGCCCACCCAAAGCGCCACCCTGTTTCAACAGCAAATAGGTCGCGGCCTGCGTCTTTTCGAGGGTAAGGAAAGCTGTTTGATCCTGGACTTTGTCGGCCAGCATAAAGAAGGCTTTCGCTTCGATATGCTGTACAGCGCCATTACCGGCCTGTCTCGTCGTGAAGTGATTGAAAGCATAGATAAAGGCTTTGGCCGCCTGCCCAGCGGTTGCCATATCCAGCTACAAAAGCAAGCCAGGGAGCATATTCTTAGCAGCCTAAAACAGGCGCTTAATCAGAACTGGCGCCGCCTGCAGCAGGAGTTGCACGCCTACGTGAGTCTGACCGGAAACCGCCAAGTAGCCCTAAATGATTTTCTCAACGAACAGCAGTTAGAGTTGGAAGATATTTACCGCGCTGGTCAAAACAGCGGCTGGACCAATCTGCAACGAGATGCCGGGATCTTGTCGGGAGAAGCCACCGCCGAAGAGCGTTATTTCAGCCGCCGACTGGGTAGCCTGCTGCATCTGGATGACACTGCACAATTACAGCTAATAAAACGGGTGGCCGAGAATAATGCCCATTACGTCATCGACGATGAGCAACAACAACAGCGACTACAGATGCTGGCATATCAAATAGATGGCCAACAAAGCCAGACCGGTTCAGCTCAAGCCTTTCTCACAAGACTGGCTCAGACCCCAACTGTGTGTGAGGAGCTGGCTCAGCTCAGTAGCTATCTGGATGCACGAACTCAGCATCAATATTCGTCCCTACCAGGATTAGAACACACCCCACTCAAGTTACATGCGGCTTATCACAGCCGAGAGATCCTCACCGCGGTGGGTTTTCTTACCGCAGAAAAGCGCACGCCGTTTCAGGCTGGTGTACTGACACTCAAAGAGAGAAATACGGAGTTACTGTTCGTCACACTGGACAAAAGCACCGCGCTGCATGAAGGCGTGGCCTATAACGACTACGCCATTAGCCAGACCCTGTTCCACTGGCAATCTCAGAACAGCGCTGGCCCTAGCACTCTAGCCGGTCGCCGTTATATTGAAAGCGAAACGAATAGCTGGCACTTCCAGCTATTTGTGCGCATCGACAAAAACTCACCCTATCGCGCCTGCGGACCGGTGCGTTTTATGCGCTATCACTGTGGCAAGCCGATGAACATCACCTGGCAGCTAGAGCAACCACTGCCAGTAAGACTGTTCAAGGAGTTCAGCGTGCTGGGCTAGTATTGGTTTTCACGTTCAATAATTTTTGAGTGGTCGAGATACGGGACGGTCCACTCGTTGACGATCTACATCTCGCACTCGCTGAGTAATCTGGTAAGCGATTGCCTGTACTTGCCCAAGGTCCAATTTATCAACAGACATATTGCTAAACAAATATGATAGTTGTTTGGGATTCACGACAAAAGGTGAATCCATTTTTTGTACTGACTTTACATACCAACCAGGTAGCACAAGAATACCTTTTACTGGCATATCAAAACCGGCGGCATCACTAAGCCATTTTTTTACGGCCTTAACATTCCGCCTAGTTTGTAAAATAGGTTCACGCTCGACATGCTTAGGAAAATGAAGCGCATCACCTTCTACTCGCACGGTAAACTGCTTACTACCATTGTTAAGCGGCTTTGATCTTCCTTTCGTTTCAATAACAAAAACACCTTTAGGGCTAACCAACAAGTGATCGACATTGAATCCATCAAAAGGTATATCGTGAAAAACACGATAATCTGCAGGCCGAACAATCTGCTCCAGCTCTTGCCCTACGGCCACTTCACACGCATAACCTAAATGAAGAAACCCTAGTTTTTTTATCTGTTTAAAAAACTTACGAACATAGTAAATTACGCCAATGGCAATTAATAAAAAAACTAGAACCCAGCTCGTGAAAGTAAGCGGCAAATCTTGCATCTTTGCTTGAGCAAACAAAAATATAGGCACGATAGCCGTTAACACAGGAATCATCATCATAGATTCCATCAGATCTGACCGCATACTATTTATTTCTTGCTGCAAAGAGAAACCTGGTGCGCGAAGAAGATCTTGAGTTAAGGGGCTGACTCGACTTCGGGCCTCTCTTTTTTTTATGTATGCCAGCGCACCTAACAACAGAAATGTAGGCACCAAAAAAAGAGTAAGAGCAAACCCATAAAAATAAATAGGTGACAACCAGTCCATGTTAAATCCTCGTGTAGATTTTATTTTTAATTTAGAAAATTGAATAAATGTTAACAACACCCATCTTAACAAGTTTTCATATGAGTACTAATAGGGGTTTTCTTTTATTTATAGGATCATGAACTGCGCATCAAAAACGTCATCACCTCCAGCTCCACTCTGCGGCCACATGCCCTCCAGTCAGAATGCAGTTATCGGTTGTAGACTCGGAACAAACCGGATATACCCTGGCTGTTGAGTCGTCTTGATGGGTGAGCCTGTGAAAAAGCTGTTTTTGATTTGTGGTGTGGCCCTGTTGCTGGCAACGGTGTTCAGTCTGACTGTTCGTCCTGTGCCCATTGAGCACAGGCTGATACAAATTCAGGCCGGCGATGTGCTGAAAGGGTTTCCCGGCATTGCCGAGGAGCCGGTGAACGTTCAGGCAGTGCTGCTGGATCTGGCCGATGATCCGCTGCTGCTGGTAAAAGCGCAGGCAGCGTTTCTTCGTTATCCGAACATGGCCCGCAGCGTGTTTTCGCTTTACGGCGAGGAGCCTGAATTTCAGGAAATTCTGCTGCGCTATGGTGAAACGATTCTGCCACCAATCCATCATTTTATGACTAACTCCATCGCCACCATTGAGCTGATGAACCAGGCCGACCAAGGCTACCAGGCCATCAAGCGGTATTTTTCCGCTCCCCCGGAAAGCGACAGCGCAAGCTTGGCCTCAGACCGGTATCAGACCCTTTCGCCGGAACAACGTGGCTGGTATGCCGTCAACTTCATCAAGCATGAAGGCCATGACTTTCTCGGCCAGTTTGTAGTGGATACCCAGGGTGAAACCCGGTGGATAGTGACCGAACGCATGCTGGAAGGTCTGAACCAGTTTTTTACCGGCGGCATTCGCAGCCTGGAAACCAAATACCGCGCCGGTGAAGAAGTCACTGCGGAAGATATCGGCTGGGCCTCGGTCGATGTGCTGGTGTTAACCAGTGCCGTCAAGGTGTTGCGCATGGGGCGGGCGGCAGCGTTCACCACCCAGGGGGCCAGCCGGGGGGCCCGCTCGGCGGCCCTGGCCGCCCGGGCAAGTCAGGGCGGGCGTATGGTGCTGAACGGTGCCCGCTATGCGAAGTGGCCCCTGGCTATTGGTGCCGGCTACCTGGTGATAACCCACCCCAGTCTGATCAGTGACTTGCTTGCGGGTGTCGCGGATGTGCTGGGTTACCCGGTGCTGGCGGTGCAGTTTGCAGGCTGGTTTTTGCTGTTGATTCCGGCGCTTTACCTTGGCAGCTGGCTACTTTGGCTTGTGGGTCCGCTACTCATGGGCGTGTTGCGGCTGGCTCACTGCATACTGGCCGGGCTGAGTGGCCGAACAGGGCGTAATACGGTTATGAAGAACGGCCAGATAAAGCCGCGCGTCGAATACCGATAAAAAAAACCGCCATCAACAGATGGCGGCTTGGTCGTTTCGGGTCAGTGTTCTGGTGTTGGCTTAATCGGTGCTGCCAACCGCCGGTGCCATAACGGGCAGGCCAGCGTCCCGCTTGAGCTTGAATGGGGCATAGATCAGCGCTCCCACCAAAAACAGGCCCAGGTAGCCAATCAGCGGGTAGAAGAAGGCAACCAGTTGGGTAAAGCCGGCAAAGCTGGCCACAAAGCCAATCACCAGGGTGGCGATGCTGAAGCGGTTGGCGGCCGGAGTGCGCATTTCCACAAAGCGGGCCACAAAGGCATAGAACATGCTGGCACCGGTGC
>JAAEZO010000097.1 GCA_018222825.1 Gammaproteobacteria bacterium | reverse complement strand
ACACCTCACACCTCACACCTCACACCTCACACCTCACACCTCACACCTCACACCTCATTGATTCCTCCCTCACTTCGGCCCCAGAAAGGTGAAAGCGGCCATCTCCGTATATGCTCAATAGTATGTAGATGGAGGAGCTGCTCATGTTTTCTTTTCATCATGTCACCCTGAGTGTGCATGACCTGTCTGTTTCTGAACGCTTCTACAAGGGGTTGGGATTCGAGTCGGTTTATCGTTGGCAGGATGATGCAGGCCAACTGCAGATTTGCCATCTACGACTGGGCCAGGCTTTGCTGGAGCTTTACTGTTTTCGTCCCGATGATGAGACTGAAGTGTCTTCTTTTCCGCCCTGGGCCAGTGGCTATCGGCTGGGGCTGCGCCATTTTGCCTTGCAGGTCGATGATCTTGATCGGGCCTTGAGTGCTCTGCATGGCGCGGGGGTACTGGCGGACAAGCCGTCGCCGGTGACCGGGCAGACCTGTTTGCGCTATGTCTTTATTGTGGATCCGGATGGTAACAGCGTGGAGTTGCTGGAAGGGCCGCTGGTAGAGATCCAGCGGCCGGAGTAGGCGGTTTAGCCTTTCATGATGGCGAAGGCCTTGTCGGCGGCCGCCAGGGTATGCGCAATTTCCTGCTCGCCGTGGGCCAGTGACATGAAGCCGGCTTCAAAGGCGCTGGGTGCCAGGTAAACGCCTTCTTCCAGCATCAGATGGAAGAAACGCTTGAAGGCGTCCAGGTCACAGCGAGTCACCTGCTCGTAGCTGCTGATGTTCTTTTCTTCGCTGAAGAAGAAACCGAACATGGCACCCACCTGAGTGGTGGTGAAGGGAATGCCGTGCTTGTCGGCGGCGGCCTGCAGGCCGTCTACCAGGGCTTTGGTGGTCTGTTCCAGCTGTTCGTAGACACCCGGTGCGCTGATGGCATTCAGTGTGGCCAGACCGGCCGCCATGGCTACCGGGTTACCGGAGAGGGTGCCGGCCTGATAAACCGGACCGGTCGGGGCCAGATGTTCCATCACGTCGCGACGACCGCCGAAGGCGCCCACCGGCATGCCGCCACCGATGATTTTGCCGAGGGTAGTCAGATCCGGCTTGACGCCGAAACGCTGCTGCGCACCGCCAAGGGCCGCGCGGAAACCGCACATCACTTCATCAAAAATCAACAGGGCGCCGTACTGGTCACAAATGGCGCGCAGGCCTTCGAGGAAGCCGGGGGCGGGCGGAATGCAGTTCATGTTGCCGGCGATGGGCTCGACGATGATACAGGCGATGTCGGCAGGAGCCGCTTCAAAGGCCGCCTTGACCGAGTCCAGATCGTTGAAGGTGGCGGTCAGGGTGTGCTTGGCAAAATCGGCAGGTACGCCCGGTGAGTTGGGCTGACCCAGAGTCAGGGCGCCGGAGCCGGCCTTGACCAGCAGGCAGTCGGCGTGGCCATGGTAGCAGCCTTCAAACTTCAGGATCTTGTCGCGACCGGTAAAACCACGGGCCAGACGAATGGCGCTCATGGTGGCTTCGGTACCGGAGTTCACCATGCGTACCTGCTCCATGGACGGCACCAGCTGGTAGACCTTTTTTGCCATGGTCACTTCCACCCCGGTGGGCGCGCCGAAGCTAAGGCCGCGCTCTACCGCTTCCAGTACGGCATCACGTACCACTTTGGCGTTGTGGCCGAGGATCATCGGGCCCCAGGAGCCGATGTAATCCACGTAGGACTGGCCGTCCACATCGAAGATATAGGCACCGTCGGCGCGCTCGATAAAGCGTGGCGTACCGCCGACGCCGTTAAAGGCGCGTACCGGAGAGTTCACGCCACCGGGAATAAAGCGGCGGGCCTGGGCAAATAAATCGTCAGACTTGGACATGTCAGCATCCTTTGAATTAGGTCGGAGTTGGCGCTTGCGGCCAGGGTGCTCCGACTATAACAAAAAGCAGTCGAGCCGAGAATGGTCGCCTTTGTCGCTGGCGCCGAAGTGGTGGCTTTGGCACAATTCGCCGCTATCGTTATCAGGAGTGTTTTATGCACCAGCCGCTCGGGCGTCGTTTAATGGTGGTATCCTTGACCATCAATCTGTTGCTGCTGGCCGCTGCAGGTTACTTTGTTCCTCGTTATCAGCAACAGAGCAGTCAGCTTGAACAGCACCAGCTGCAGGCCGAGCGTCATCGGCAGGAACTGCTGGCGCTGCAGGTCGATCTGCAGACGCTGTTGAGCGCCGAGAGCAGTCAATTGGACCAATTGGCACAGCAGTCGCAGCAACTGACGGAGCAGGCACAGCAGCTGGCGTTGTACCGACAGGTGCTGGCACCGGATGGCGGCGTCGAGCTGCTGCTGGCGCAGGAAGATATCACCACGCTGGCGGAGCCGGGGCTCTTTGCCTACCGGCTGGTACTGCTGCAACCCACCAACACCGGTAACCGGATCACCGGTCAGGCGCGGTTGAAAATCCGCGCCCTGCAGCAGGGGCAGCCGGTGGTGCTGAATGAAGAAGCCCTGGGCGTGGCGCCGGTAACCCTGGATTTTCGCCATTTTCAGGTGCTGACCGGTCAGTTGCGGTTGCCGGTCGACAGCCAGGCGCAGACCCTGGAACTCCAGCTGGAACTGGATCGCCGACCTGTGCGTACCCTTAGTCTCAACTGGCCCACCCCGGACAATACTTGAACTGTTTACTCGGGTATTAGATAATTTCGGCTGATAACTAATCCAAGAGGTAGTGATGAGCGATGCAATTCCTTTGCCGATCCAGATGAGCGATGCGGCAGCCAACAAAATTCAGGCCCTGATCAGCGAAGAGGAAAATCCCGAGCTGCGCCTGCGAGTCTATATCACCGGTGGTGGTTGCTCCGGCTTTCAGTACGGCTTTACCTTTGACGAGAAAACCAACGAAGGCGATACCGTGATCGAAAAGAACGGCGTCATCATGGTGGTGGACGGCATGAGCCTGCAGTACCTGATTGGCGGTACCGTCGATTATATCGACGGCCTGGAAGGTTCCCGTTTTCTGGTGACCAACCCCAACGCCACCAGCACCTGCGGCTGCGGCTCTTCTTTCAGCGTTTAACGGATAATAAGGCGGCCTAATGTCCCTGTTTGACTGGCTCAATGGAGCCGAAAACGAGCAAGAACCGGCCCCCATGGTCGATGCTGTCGACAAGCTGGCTCTGTATCAACGAGCCTGGTGTCCCTATTGCGAGCGGGTCAAGATGGTGGTGGGCGAGCTGGGCCTCGATATTACCGAGTGCGACACCAACCAGCCGGAACACCTGCAGGCGCTGATGGCCGGCGGTGGCCAGCGCATGGTGCCCTGTCTGCGCATCGAGCAGGAGCCGGGCCGGTATTTCTGGCTGTACGAATCGGCGGATATTATCGCCTACCTGCGTCGTTATACCGGAACCGACAAGTGAGTGCGTTCGAGCTGCATCCGCGACTGGCGGCGGACACCATCATTCTGGGTGACCTGCCGCTGAGCCGGGTATTACTGGCCAAAGACAGCCGGTATCCCTGGCTGATACTGGTGCCGAAGCGAGCCGACATTCGCGAAATACACTGGTTGAACGAAGACGAACAGCTGCAGCTGATGCGTGAGTCCTGCGCGGTGGCGCGCTTGATGGAAGCCGAGCTGGCGGCGGATAAAATCAACGTGGCCGCACTCGGTAACATGGTGCCGCAACTGCACCTGCATCATGTGGCCCGTTTTACTCGGGATGCCGCCTGGCCAGATCCCATCTGGGGAAAACACCCGGCGCAGGCGTATGAGAATGCCGCATTGGCTGCCGAAGAGTGGCGGCAACGCCTGGCCAACCTGCCGGAGTTTAGCGCCCGCTAAGCCGGTTCAGCCTTGGTTGTTGGCCAGCATCACTTCACTGACCTTGCTCAGCTGCGCCATCAGCCTATCTGCCTTGGGGCGAAATTTGGCCAGCTCGCTGCGTGACAAAAAGGCGGCCTGGGGCAGATCCACGCTCTTGGGATCCTTGTGTACGCCGTTTACCAGAAACTCGTAATGCAGATGCGCGCCGGTCACTCGACCGGTGGCGCCCACGGTGCCGATTTGCTGCTCCTGCTTGACCTTCTCCCCTTTTTTCACCATCCGCTTGTTGAGATGCAGGTACTTGGTGAGATAGGTGCTGTCGTGGCGGATCACCACATAATTGCCATTGAAACGGTTGTAACCGGACTCCACCACAACGCCGCCACCGGCGGCCACCACGGGAGTGCCGGTGCGGGCCGCATAGTCGATGCCGCGGTGCGGCTTGACCTGGCCGGTGACCGGATGCAGCCGGCGCGGATTGAAGTTGGAGCTGATATGGGAGAAGTTGACCGGCGCGCGTAGAAAGCTTTTGCGCATGGCCCGGCCTTCGGGCGAATAGTAATTGCCGTCATCGTGGCGTATGGCCCGGTATACATTACCCTGATTGATAAACTCGGCGGCCAGAATATGGCCGGTATCGACCAGAATGCCGTCCTTGTAGCGCTGTTCGTACAGCACGGCAAAGCGATCGTCGGCACGGATGTCGAGGCCAAAGTCCAGATCCCAGGCGAACATGGCGGCGAGATTCATGATCTGACCCGCACTCAAACCGGCAGTGACACCGGCATTCCAGAAGTTGGACTTGACCGAGGCTTGGGCAAACTGGGTTCGGTGCTCCAGCTGGACGCTGATGATGCGACTGCGCAGCCCGGAGCTACTCTGGCGAATGTCGAGCGTGCGCGCCACATCCAGCGGATAACTGAGGCCGAAAAACTGCCCTTTCTTGTCGAACGAAAAGATCAGACTATCGCCGGGATGGAGCTTGCGCAGCGACTCGGCATGAGTGCCCAGCTGGCTGATATCGTGCAACAGGGTGGAAGAAAGCCCCTGGCGGGCAAAGATCGAAGACAGGGTATCGCCGCGACTGACCTTGACCGTCAGCTCGCGCGCGGGCAGGTGATCGTCAACCACGGGCAGGTCTTTCACGTCCATCTTGATGGGCTGGCGGGCGCTCTGAAATTCCGGGGATACGGCAAGATCGGCTCGAACACGGCTGGCCACTGCGGGCTCTGTGGGCATCATGAGCAGCGCCACCATGGCGGCGCTCAACAGTCCGAGGGCAATTTTATGACCGCGGGGCAATGACTTGAGTCTGTTAATAACGGGCATGCGATACTCTTCCCTGAATCAGGCCCGGATTTTACAGCCTTTCCAATTTATCCGCCATTCCAGTAATATGCTTGCCTTATTTTGTTTGGATCGTCTAGATCGCCGTTCCGAATAACAGACCGTATTCAGAACAGCCATTCAGGTGCATAGCACAGGAGTAGAGTCGTCATGTCCCAGCTGGAAGCGGCATTAGCGGAAATCAAGCGTGGTGCCGAAGAGATACTGGTTGAAGAAGAGCTGGTTGCCAAATTAAAGGAAGGCCGCCCCTTGCGGGTGAAACTGGGCATGGATCCCACCGCGCCCGATATTCACCTGGGACACACGGTGATCCTCAACAAGCTGCGCCAGTTTCAGGATCTGGGCCATGAGGTACTGCTGCTGATCGGTGATTTTACCGCTCAGGTCGGTGATCCCAGCGGCAAGAACAGCACTCGCCCACCACTGACGCCGGAGCAGGTTGCCGACAACGCCAAAACCTACGCCGAACAGGCGTTCAAGGTGCTGGACGCGGAAAAAACCCAGATCGTCTACAACTCCAGCTGGCTGGGTGAGCTGGGTGCAACCGGCATGATCAAGCTGGCGTCCAAGCTGACCGTGGCCCGCATGCTGGAACGGGACGACTTCAAGAAGCGTTATGGTTCCGGTCAGTCCATCGCCATCCATGAATTCATGTACCCGCTGCTGCAGGGTTACGACTCGGTGGCACTCAAGGCCGATGTAGAACTGGGCGGTACCGATCAGAAGTTCAACCTGTTGATGGGCCGTGAGCTGCAGAAAGATGCCGGCCAGTCGCCGCAGGTAGTGCTGACCATGCCGTTGCTGGAAGGCCTGGACGGCATCAAGAAGATGTCCAAGTCGGCCGGTAACTACATCGGTGTCGACGAGGCGCCCGGCGAGATGTTCGGCAAGATCATGTCGCTGTCCGACGAGTTGATGTGGCGTTACTTCGAGCTGCTGTCTCGTCGCAGCCTGGACGAGCTGGCCGCGCTCAAGCAGGAGGTGCTGGATGGCGCCAACCCGCGCGACATCAAAATCCTGCTGGCCAAGGAAATCATCAGCCGTTATCACAACGAGGCGGCGGCCGAGCAGGCGCATCAGGATTTTGTGCAGCGTTTCCAGAAAAACGCCATTCCCGATGACCTGCCGGAAGTGACCCTCAACGCCGGTGCCGAGGGTATCGCCATCGCCAACCTGCTGAAAGACGCCGGTCTGGTGGGCTCTACCTCTGAAGCGCTGCGCATGATCAAGCAGGGCGCGGTCAAGGTAGACGGCGACAAGCTGGAAGACGGCAAGCTGGTGGTACAAGCCGGCGAAGCGGTGTACCAGGTCGGCAAGCGCAAGTTTGCCCGAGTCACCGTTGCCTGAAGCTGACGGTCGGTAATAAAAAGGGCAGCCCATGGGGCTGCCCTTTTTGCATCAGTCTCCGCCTGTTAGGTCGTGCAAATTCGTCGGCCAAAGGGCACTCCTTCACGACACGCCGTGAACCCATCCATGGGGGGCTCCACTGCGCCGTCCCTGGCGCAGAGGGTCGTGAAGAAGTTGCCCTTTGTCCTTCCTTGCTCTTCATCGAGTTGTCAGACAACCTCTGGGAGGTGATGCCGACGCTTGACGAAGCAGCAGCAGGGATTGCCGTAGCCGACCGTCACATGCCAGGGAAGGCATGTGCCGAGCGACCCATGGAAGGGCTTGAAGCGTGTCGGTGAAGGTAACTCTGCTGGTGATTCGCATGCTAACGATTCAGCGAAAAGGCCGGCAGTGACAGGTGCCAGCGAATGGCGGCGACGCGCAGGATGAAGGTGCCCAGCATGCCGAGCAGAGTGGCCACCAGTGGCGTAATGCCAAGGGCCAGCGAGCAGGTATAGAGTACGCCGCCCAGAATACAGGCGGTGGCGTAGATCTCCCGCTGTAATACCATAGGCACTTCCCGCGCCAGTACGTCGCGGATCATGCCGCCGGCCACCCCGGTAATCACCCCCATCACCACAGCCACCATGCCGGAGGTTCCGTAGCTGAGCGCTTTTTCGGTACCTATAATGGTGAAGATGGCCAGTCCGAAGGCATCGGCCAGCGGCAGAATATACCAGGGCAGCCGCCGGGGCAGTTGGGCAATATATTGCCCGAGCAGGGCGGTGACGAGTATTACCCACAGATAGAGGGTATCCGCGGTCCAGAACACCTGCTCGGCACCGATGATGAGGTCGCGAATAGTGCCGCCACCGATGGCGGTAACCGCCGCCAGCACGATGACGCCAAAGCCGTCCATGCGCAGCCGACCGGCCACCAGTACGCCGGAAAAGGCGAATACAGCCGTGCCGAACAAATCACTCCAGTAGAACACCGACTCAACCAGGGGCTGCATTATGCTTCGCCTCATGTAAAAAGGGGCGCCATTGTATAGAGGCGCCCTGGCGAACACAATTCCACCTATTGGGGGGGTCTGGCTTTATCCAGTTGCTGGCACAGCTGGCGAATACCGCCGGGAGTGCGAGTCGTAAAACGGTGCATGCGATCGGCGTCGATGGTCAGCAAATGGCCGTGCGCCACCGCCTGCAACGCCGGCCATTGCCGCCAATGCTGCAGGTTTTCGTGCTCGTCAGCCAGTATCACCTGTGGGTCCTGCGCCAGCACCTGCTCCGCATTCAACGGGGGGTAAGGCGCCGGACTGTCGGCCATGATATTGACCCCGCCGCACAGTTTCATTGCCTGGCCTATCCAGGTGCTGCCGTTAGTGGACATCAAGGGGATACGGGCGATCTGATAAAACACCGTGACCGGGCTGGCATCGCGATAGTCCCGTTCAAGCTCATTCAGCTGCTGCCGGTAGTTGGCGACGACCGTGGCGGCCTGTTGTGAATGGCCGGTTAACTTACCCAATTGCTGCAGTTCATCACCGAGGGCGGCAAAGGTTTTTGGCGCGGAATAAAAGACGGTGATACCTAGTTGTTCCAGCGGTTGCACCATTTGTTGCTGGGCATTGCCCCAGGCCACGATCAAGTCCGGCTCCAGTGCCAATATCTGCTCCATGTTGAGCGAACGATAGTTGGCCACCTTGGGCAATGTGGTTGCTGCCGGTGGGTAGTCACTGGCGCTATCCACCGCAATCACCTGGTCACCGGCGCCGATGGCGAACAGCATTTCGGTAATATGGGGAGCCAGGCTGATGATGCGTTGGGCCTCGTCGGCACGGGCCTGGGCGGGGCCGAACAGGGCGCCGAACAACAGGGGAAGTAACAACAAGACCCTGGGTTTAACCATTAAAAACTTCACCATGAAAGTCTTAACCATGAAACTTTTAGCCATGAAACAAGGGCACCAATACCAGAGTCCAGGCCAACGACAGCCAGAACAGCAGGGCGATAACCAGCCGCCACAACAGCGCCCGGGTCGAGTCGGCATTCAGGTAGTTCTTGCTGCCCAGCTTGGGGTAATAATCGGTGGCGTCGGTGTAACGGCGTGGGCCGCCCAAGCCGGCATCTACGCCAGCCGCTGCCACCGCCAGCAGGTGACCGCTGGCCGGAAAGGCCCACAGCCGTCCCTGAGGCCAGGCCTTGATGGCACGCAGCGACCCCGGATAGATAAGCAGGGTCAGGGCCAGCAGCTGGAACGGTAACCAGGCCATGGCGCGATACAACACCGACGGCACCAAACCGAAGGCCCGCCAGTGCACCAGCTTGCGCGGCCAGGCCTGCACTGCGTAACGCAGCAGGGCAAACAGCAGGGCGGCATAGATGCCACCGGCCAGATACCAGCACAACAGGGCGGCATCGCCTGCCAGACGCAATACCGCCACTTCTGCCAGCGTTTTGTGCAGCCCCAGCGACGACAGTGGATCAGTCTTGCGCAGGCACAGCGGCGCCAGGGTCAAGCGGGCCAGTGGCTGTTGCTCGCGGCTTTGCTGCAAACACAGGGGCAGGGCACGGCTGAGCCGGCCGAGATCCAGACAACACCACAGCAGCAGCGGCTCCAGCAGGGCGGGCCATGGCGACAGCACGGTCAGAGACCAGTAGCTGGCAACCAGCGGCAGCAGTAGACAGAGCAGCAGCGCCCCCCCGGCCAGGTGCAGATAGCGGGCACTATAGCGCTCGCCGTTGAGTCGCTCCCCCAGCCGCATCAGGCCCTGGGTCAGCCCCTGCTGCAGCCGTGCTGCAGGCAGCAGCAGGCTCAGCACGATGGCGATGCTCAACAAGGTGAGTGGCTGCTCCAGCAGCGAGAGGGCGATCATCGTATTCAGCTCGGCATACGCTCGACCATGGCCAGCACCATGGCGGAAGAATGGCGGGCCGCCACCTCGAGGAAGGCTTCAAAGGATTCGGCCTGTTCCTTGCCGGCGATGTCGGACAGGGCACGAACCACTACAAATGGCACCTGGAACTGATGGCACACCTGGCCCACGGCGCCGGCTTCCATTTCACAGGCCTTCATGGTTGGAAACTGGGTGACGGCTTTCTGCAACTGGTCTTCCCGGTGCATGAACTGATCGCCGGTACAGATAAGGCCGACCGCCGAATTAATCTCGTTCTGTTCGGCCAGGCACTGTTGCGCCAGCGCAATCAGTCCGGCATCGGCGATAAAGGCGGCTGGCTGCTGAGCCATCTGCCCCATTTCGTAGCCAAAGGCGGTCACATCCACATCGTGAAAACGCACTTCGCTGGACACCACCACATCACCCACATGCAGCGCCGGATCGAAACCGCCGGCGGAGCCGGTGTTGATGACGGTATCGGGTGCGAAGCGCTCCAGCAGCAGGGTGGTGGCGATGCTGGCGGCAACTTTACCGATGCCGGAGCGGGTAATCACCACGTCTTTGCCCGCCAGGGTGCCCTGGTAAAATTCACAACCCGCCACCGTGATGGTCTGGGCGTTTTCCAGCTGAGCGCGCAGCTCGGCCACTTCCTGCTCCATGGCGCCAATAATACCGATAGTCATAAGGGGTTCTCTCGTAACGAAAATAATGGGGAGTTTATCATCATCAACCCAAAAGGCCGATCTGGGATCGTTGTCTCGAGTCGCGCGCAACGTTTTCTGCTGGAGTCGATTCATACCAATCTAAATAAAAATATGATCTATTTTAAAACTGGATACTCGAGGAAACAGAGCCACCTCCCACGACACGCCATAAACCCATCCCTGGGGGCTCGGAAATGCCTTCCATGGCATTTCACGGTCGTGGGAGGCGATCTCTGCAGCCTCTTTTCGAGCATTGAGTTGTCTGTGGACGGGGCTAACAGGCAACGCCGGTGCATCAAGGAGGGCAAAGGGATCTGCTCAGCCGACCATCCGCGCCACGGATGGCGCGGCTGAGCCTCCAGGGAGGGATTCACGGCGAGTCGGAGGAGCGGGCCCTTTGTTCGACTTTTATACAAAAATGAAATAGATCATTTGTTTAGTGGGATTGGTATCAGTCGGGCAAAGGGCCCGCTCTTTGTCCGATGGCTGTGGGATGGGCTTATAAAAAAGGCCGCTCGATGAGCGGCCTTGGCAACGGAGTGAAGCGAGCTTACACCCCGATGTAATCCATGATGCCTTCGGCGGCCTTGCGGCCTTCGGCTATGGCGGTCACCACCAGATCGGAGCCGCGTACGGCGTCGCCGCCGGCAAAGATCTTGGCGTTGGAGGTCTGGTAGGCGAAGTCGGCCTGCT